>JAICLU010000101.1 GCA_025925195.1 Thermoleophilia bacterium | reverse complement strand
GTGAGGTAGAACGGGTCGATCGGGATGCAGTGGCCGCCCAGGCCGGGGCCGGGGCTGAACCGCATGTAGCCGAACGGCTTCGTCGCCGCGGCGTTCACGACCTCCCAGACGTCGATGTTCATCCGGTCGCAGAGCTGCGCGAGCTCGTTGACGAGCGCGATGTTGACCGACCGGAAGATGTTCTCGAGCAGCTTCGTCAGCTCGGCCGCCTCCGGCGTCGAGACCTCCACCACGGTGTCGATCGCGCGCCGGTAGACGTCGGCGGCGCGCTTCGTCGACTCGGGGTCGATCCCGCCGAGCACCTTCGGCGTCGTCTTCGTCGTCCAGTCCTCGCGGCCGGGGTCGACGCGCTCCGGCGACATCGCGAGGAAGAAGTCCGTGCCCGCCTTGAGGCCCGAGCCCTGCTCGAGGATCGGCAGCAGCACCTCACGGGTCGTGCCCGGCCACGTGGTCGACTCGAGGACGACGATCTGGCCCGCCTGGAGAACCTTCGCCACTCCCCGGGTCGCCGCCTCGACGATCGAGAGGTCGGGCTCGCGCTGCCGCGACAGCGGCGTCGGCAGAGCGATCAGGATCGCCTCCGCCTCGCGGAGGTCCGCGTAGTCGGTCGTCGCCTGAACGAGCCCCTGCTCGCGCAACGGCTGCCAGCGCTCGTTCGACACGTCCTCGATGTGGCTCTCGCCGCGGTTCAGCGCCTCGACGACCGGGACGACGACGTCGACGACGAGGACGTGGCAGCCCGACTCGGCGAAGGTCGTTGCGAGCGGCACGCCGACATAGCCGGCGCCGATGACGGCGACGTCGTACTTCATGCAGCGGGCAACAGTAGTGCGCGCGCGAGGCGCTCCGAGGCTCGACCGTCGCCGTAGAGGGTTGGAGCGTCGCTCGGGAAACGGGCGTTCGAAAGCGTCACCCCGAGCGTGACGGGATCGCTCGGGTCGACGAGCGCGTTCGCCCCGACGCGGACCGTGTCCACCCACTCGGTCGTGTCGCGCAACGTGACGCACGGGATTCCGAGCCAGTAGGCCTCCTTCTGCAACCCGCCCGAGTCGGTGACGACGCGCGACGCGCCTGCGACGAGGGCGAGCATGTCGAGGTATCCCAGCGGGCCGACCGGCTGGACGGTCGGCGCGAGCCGGATCTGGTGCTCGTCGAGAACACGCCGTGTCCGGGGGTGCACCGGGAAGACGAACGTCCAGCCCGTGGCGTTCAACTCCGAGACGAGCCGTCGGAGGCGCTCGGGAGTCGTGTTCGCCTCGCGGTGCAACGTCACGACCGCGTACGGCTTCCCGTACGGCACCTCGCGCCGCTTCGCCGCCGGGAGCAGCAGGTCCAAGGCGTCGCGCATGACGTCCCCGATCACCTCGATGCGCCCGGGAACGCCCTCGCGCCGCAGCGTCTCGGCGCTCCGTTCGTCGGGCGGCAGCAACAACTCGGCCACCCTGTCGACAGCGATGCGGTTCCGCTCCTCCGGCATGGAGAGATCGCCGCTCCGCAGCCCCGCCTCGACGTGCGCGACCGCGACGCCGCCCGCCGGCCCTGCCGCCGCCTGGGCCCCCGCCAGGGTCGAGTTCGTATCGCCGTACACGAGCACCCAGTCCGGGCGCTCGTCCGCGAGCGCCGCCGCGATCCCGGGCCGCATGGCGTCCGGATCCGCCGACTTCACCTCGAGCCGGTACGCCGGCTCCGGTAACTCCAGCTCGTCGAAGAACACCGCCGACATCTCCGGATCCCAGTGCTGGCCCGTGTGGAGGACGACCTCGTCGATGCCCGCCTCGCGCAGCGCCACCGAAACCGGGCCCGACTTGATGAACTGCGGCCGGTTGCCGACGACGGAGAGGACCTTCATCCCACCGAGGCTACAATGGGCGCCGTTCCGGGCCGTTAGCTCAACTGGCAGAGCAGGGGACTCTTAATCCCAAGGTTGGAGGTTCGATTCCTCCACGGCCCACTAATCGCTCCGTGCGCCCGCATCGCCGTCCGGTCGCCAGGGCGACGGACGAGGGCTGTTCAACCCCTCGCTCCTTCGGCAGACTGTGCGCTCGTACCCGACGGTCCGAGGGGGCGGATGGGCCACACCGAGGTGGACGAGCGTGAGGAGCTGCGTCTGCGCGTCCGCGAGCTCGACGCGCTCTACCGCGTCGCCGACGCGGTCGCGACCACGACGACGCTCGACGGGCTCTTCTCCGAGGCCCTCGACGCGCTGCTCGACGCGACCGCCGCCGACGGCGCGGCACTCCTCCTCGCCGACGAAGCCGGGACGATGCGCCTCGAGGCCGAAAGCGGGGTCTCGCAGGCCGACCGCGCCGCGACCGACGGCAGCTCGCCCTGGGCGGCCGCGACGGCCGAAGCGACCCCGGTCTTCGCCCGCGAGCCCGAACGCGCCCTCGTCCCGCTCGTCCGCGCCGGACGGATCGTCGGGATGGTCGCCCTCTTCGCCGACGCCTCGCACACCTGGGAGGACCGGGAGATCCGTCTCTGCCTGACGATCGCGAACCATCTCGCGTCGGCGACCGTGCGGATGCAGACCGCCGCCGAGCTCCGCGCCTCGCGCGAGCAGCTCGAGACGATCATGGCGACGGTCGACGAAGGGATCCTCGTCCAGGCGCCCGACGGGAGGCTCGTCTACGGAAACGACGGTGCCGCCCGCGCGCTCGGGTTCGGATCGGTCGGCGAGCTGCTGGCCGGCGATCGCGGCAGCGTGCTCGACCGCTTCGACGTCCTCGACGACCAGCGGCGGCCGCTCGCCGCGAACGAGCTCCCGGCGCACGGCGCGCTCGAGGGACGCACCCGCGAACGGGTCATCTGCTACCGGGCCAGAGCGACCGGCGAGGAGCGGTGGTCGATCGTCCGCGCCAATCCGGTACGCGACGACACGGGCGCGGTCGTCGCCGCCGTCAGCGTCGTCCACGACATCACCCGCTGGCGCGACGCCGAAGAGCAGGCGCGCGAGGGAGCCGAGGTCCTCGACGCCGTCTTCGGAAGCGCGCCGGTCGGCCTGGGGTACTGGGATCACGAGCTCCGGTACGTGCGGGCGAATGCCGCGCTCGCGGAGATGAACGGCGTCGCGCCCGCAGACCTGATCGGCAGGAACATCTTCGACGTCGCCCCGGCGCTCGAGCCGCTGCTCCGGCCGCTCCTCGAGCACGTGCTCGAGACGGGCGAGCCCGTCCTCGAGACCGACGTTCAGGCCGGACGCCGCCTCTGGCGCGCGAGCTTCTACGCGGTGCGTGATGCGGCCGGGCGGCCGCGCGGCGTCGGAGGCGTGATCGCAGACGTCACGGCTGCGCGGCGCGCGGAAGACCGGATCCGCTTCCTCAGCCGGGCCGGAGAGCTGCTGAACCAGACGCTCGACAGCGCCGAGACGCTCGGGGCGCTCGCCGATCTCGCCGTGCCCGCGTTCGCCGGTCACGTGACCGTCGACGTCTTCGTCGACGGCGCGCTTCGCTGCGTCGGGGCCCGTCACGCCGACCCCGCGAAGACTGCGCTGCTGAGGCGCCTCCGCGAGCAGTACCCCCCGACCGTCGACGGTCACCCGGTGCAGCGCGCCCTGCGCGAGGGGACGGTGCAGGTCGTCGCCGACGTCCAGGCCGATGCCCACGCGATGGCGCACGACCACACGCACGCGGCAGGGATCGCCGAGCTCGGCAACGAGTCGGGAATCGTCGTGCCGCTGATCGCCCGCGGCAGCACGTACGGAGCGATCACCTTCGGCACGGTGCCGCCGCAACCACCGTTCGACGCCACCGACGTCGAGCTCGCCGTCGAGCTCGGGATCCGGGCGTCGGCCGCGCTCGACAACGCGCTCCTCTACGAACAGGCGCAGACTCGCGCCCATGCCGTCGACGCGCTCGAGTTCGTCGACGACGGCGTCTTCCTCGTCGACGGCGAGGGGATCGTCCGGCTCTGGAACCCGGCCGCCGCCCGGACGTTCCGCGTCCGCGCCGATCGCGCGATCGACCGTCACGTCTCGGAGTCGATCGCCGACTGGGAGACGCTGTCCGTCCGCGTCGCCGAGGCTCGGCGGTCCAAGACCCTGCCCCTGACGGTGAAGGGCGAGGAGCGCTGGCTCGCCGCGTCCGCCGCGCGCTACGGCGGCGGCACGGTGTACGCGTTCCGAGACCTGACGCAGGAGCACGCGATCGAGCAGCTCCGCTCGGACTTCGTCTCGACCGTCTCGCACGAGCTTCGAACCCCGCTTGCGGCGATCTACGGCGCCGCCCTCACGCTGCAGCGCAACGACGTCAGGCTCGAGGAGTCGCAGCGGTCGGGCCTCCTCGACGTCATCTCGTCCGAGGCCGACCGCCTGGCGCGGATCGTCAACGACATTCTCTGGGCGAGCCGGCTCGACTCGGGACAGATGGGGATGGCGATCGAGAGCTGCGACGCCGAGGCGCTCGCCGCGCAGGTGATCGGCGCGCTCCGCACCCACGCCCCCGAGACCATTCGGCTCGAAGTCGACGCCGAGCCGGGCCTGCCGCAAGTCGCCGCCGACGCCGACAAGCTCCGCCAGGTGCTCACGAACCTCGTCGACAACGCGATCAAGTACTCACCCGACGGCGGCCACGTCTACGTGCTCGTCACGCGCTCGGGGAACCGGATCCGCTTCCGCGTGCGCGACGAGGGCCTCGGGGTCCCACCGGGCGAGCAGGCGCGGATCTTCGAGAAGTTCTTCCGCCTCGACCCGAACTTGACGCGCGGCGTCGGCGGCACCGGGCTCGGTCTCTACATCTGCCGCGAGCTCGTCGAGCGGATGCACGGCCGCATCGGCGTCACCTCGGATGGACGCACCGGCTCGACCTTCTGGGTCGAGCTCCCCGTGACGAGCTCCCCGTGACGAGCTGAGTGACGAGCTGAGCAACGACTTGAGCCTGCTCACAGGCAGGCTCAGGTCGTTCGTTCTGGCGATCTGATTCGACCTAGTACGGCGCCGGGCCGCCCGGGCCCTCGTCGACGTAGGTCGTGCGGCGGCGGTTGCCCCAGTAGCCGGGGCCGGCCCAGCTTGACCAGAAGATCATCGACAGGATGATCCCGACGATCCCGACGATCAGCAGGATCCAGCCGACCGTGTGGATGTTCACGCCGGAGACACTCGTGTTCACCGCAAAGGCGAGCACGGCGCCGACGGCCGCGAGGAAAATGCCTACTCCAAGACCCATTGTGCGTCTCCCTTCGTCACGTGCATGGGGGGTTCCTGAGGGACAACGGAGAACGCAGCACTGCGGTTGCGGGTTCGACTAGTCTCGCTGCTATGCGCAGGGGTTCCATCCTGGCCTTGCTCGGGCTCGGGACGCTGATGGGCGGCATCGCCGCTGCCGTCGCGCTCCTCTTCCCGTGGCTCCCGAAGCCCGCCTCCGACGAGGCCGGCCGCATCGATTTCGTGTTCTGGTTCGCGGTCGTGATCTGCATCGTGATCTTCGCGATCGTCTCGGCCGCGCTGATCTACGCGGTCATCAACTTCCGCGCCCGGCCCGACGACGACTCCGACGGCCCGCCGACCCACGGCCACACGAAGCTCGAGGTCGTCTGGACGGTCATCCCGACGATGCTCGTGATCTCGATCGGCATCGTGAGCGCGATCGTCCTCGGCCAGAACGACGCCACGGGCAAGGATTTCATGCGGGTCAACGTGACCGCCCAGCAGTTCGCCTGGTCGTTCCAGTACCCGGACGGCAAGAACATGACGAGCGGCACGCTCCGGGTGCCGGTCGGGCGCTCGATCCTCCTGACCTTCACCTCGAAGGACGTCATCCACTCGTTCTGGGTGCCGGAATGGGGACAGAAGCAGGACACGGTGCCCGGCATCCATCCGACGCTGCACATCACGCCGAACAAGGTCGGCCGCTTCCCCGTAATCTGCACGGAGCTGTGCGGCCTCGGCCATGCGACGATGCGGACGTGGGCGATCGTCATGCCCCGCGCCGCGTTCGACAAGTGGCTGAAGGGCACTTCGGCAGCGCAGACGTCGACGAACACGGCCGTCTCCGGCGCCGCGATCTTCAAGAGCCAGCCGTGCGGTTCCTGCCACACGCTGCAGGCCGCGGGGACGACCGGCAAGGTCGGTCCCGACCTCGACAAGCTGCCGTCGTACGCGCAGCAGGCGAAGCAGCCGCTCGACTCGTTCGTCAGCGACTCGATTACCGACCCGAACGCGTACACGCAGCCCGGCTATCCGAAGAACGTGATGCCGCCGTTCAACCTGCCGAAGCCACAGCTGGACGCGCTCGTGCAATACCTGATCCAGTCGAGCAAGAAGGGGTGAGACCGAGCCTGTGACCGCAGTGACCGCAGACCACCATGTCCCGACGGCGCCGTCGCAGCACGGCCCATTCCGGCGCTACGTCTTCGGCGCGGGCTGGATCCGCGCGGCCTGGATGTTCTGCCTGTTCGGCGGCATCGGCTTCGGCCTGACCGTGCTCGCCCGCTGGGGCGGCGGCTGGCACCCGATCCTCTACACGCAGCCGATCGTCCTACTGTCGCTGCTCGTCGCGGCCCCGATCGGGTTCCTCGCCGGGCTCGGCACGTTCGACTACTGGACGTACTACGCGCTCGGCCATCCGACGCGCGCGGAGGACCATTCGGGGCACGGGGCTCGGTCGTGGCGCGACTACTTCCGCGTCAACACCGACCACAAGGTGATCGGCGTCCAGTACCTCGTCACGACCGTCATCTTCTTCCTGATCGGCGGCATGCTCGCGATGCTCGTGCGCGCCGAGCTCGCACGGCCGGGCACGCAGTTCTTCGACACGCAGACGTACAACGGGCTCTTCTCCGTCCACGCGTCACTGATGATCTTCCTGTTCGTCATCCCCGCGTTCGCGGGCCTGGCGAACTTCGCGGTGCCGCTGATGCTCGGCGCCGCCGATATGGCGTTCCCGCGCCTGAACGCGCTGTCGTTCTGGCTGCTGCCGATCGCCGGCGTGATGATGGTCTCGTCGTTCTTCATCCCCGACGGCGCATTCGCGTGCGGCTGGACGGGCTACGCGCCGCTCTGCTCGTCGCATCAGCCCCTCGGCGCCGTCTTCTTCAACCAGGGCGTCCAGTGGGCCGGCGCGTCGTCGATCATGACGGCGCTCAACTTCCTGGTCACGATCATCACGATGCGCGCGCCGGGGATGACGTTCTGGCGGATGCCGCTGCTCGTGTGGGCGAACTTCACCACGTCGCTGCTCGTCGTGATCGCGACGCCGTTCATCGCAGGCTCGCAGTTCTTCTCGATGTTCGACCACGTGATGCACACGGCGTTCTTCGACCCGGGCAACGGCGGCTACGCGCTCGGCTACCAGCACATCTTCTGGTTCTACTCGCACCCGGCGGTTTACATCATGATGTTGCCCGGCTTCGGGATCATGAGCGAGGTCATAGCCGTGTTCAGCCGGAAGCCGATCTTCGGCTACCGGCTGATGGCGCTCTCGCTGATGGCGATCGTCGTGCTCGGCTTCTCCGTCTGGGCGCACCACATGTTCGTCAGCGGCATGGCGACCTGGCTGCGCGTCCCGATGATGGTCACGACGCTGCTGATCGCCATCCCGACCGGCATCAAGATCTTCAGCTGGCTCGCGACGATCTGGAACGGGAAGCTGCACTTCAACACGCCGTTCCTGTTCGCGCTCGGCTTCCTGTCGATGTTCGTGATCGGCGGGCTGTCGGGCGTCATGCTCGGCGCGGTGCCGATCGACATCCACGTCAGCGACACGTACTTCATCGTCGCGCACATCCACTACGTGCTGTTCGGCGGCTCCGTGTTCACGATCTTCGCGGGGATGTACTACTGGTTCCCGAAGATGACCGGGCGGATGTACAGCGAGACGCTCGGCAAGCTGCACTTCTGGCTGACGTTCGTCGCGTTCAACTGCACGTTCTTCCCGATGCACCTGATCGGCGTCGAGGGGATGCCGCGCCGCGTCGCCGACTACGCGCCGCGCTTCGCCGCGTGGAACATGTTCATCTCCCTGTCGTCGTTCGCGCTCGGCGCCTCGGTGCTCGTGTTCCTCTACAACATGATCACGAGCTGGCGGCACGGCGAGATCGCGCCGTCGAACCCGTGGCGCGCGATGACGCTCGAGTGGCAGGTCAGCTCGCCGCCGCCGACGTTCAACTTCACCGAGATCCCGCAGGTCGTCGGCGGCCCCTACGAGTACGGCGTGCCGGGCGCGGTGCACGCGATCCTCACGCCGTCGCATGCGACCGAGGTGCCGGCGGAGGTCGGCGTATGAGCGACCGCCCGCGTGTGATCCTCGTCGTCGCGAACGAGACGGCGGCGTCGCGCTCGCTCGTCGATCTGCTCGAGGAGAAGGGCAAGGACGGTCACGTGCACGTGACCGTCCTGGCGCCGGTCAACCAGCCCAGCCAGGGCTATGTCGTCTACTACGACACCCGCCGGGCGGCCGCGCAGCGGCGGCTCGACAAGACGCTCGACCTGCTCCGCAGGCACGGCGTCCCGTCCACCGGCGTCGTCGTCGAGACGGATCCGGTGTCGGCGCTGCGCGACGCGATCCACCAGGTCGAGCCGGACGAGGTCGTCGTCTCGACCCATCCGCAGCAGAAATCGGGCTGGCTGCGCCGGAATGCGGTCGACCAGATGCGCCGCGTCGCCGGCGACCTGCCGTTCGAGCACGTCGTCGTCGACGTCGAATCCGAGACGGGCGACACGAACGTCCTCGTCGTCGCGAACCAGACGGTGCTCGACGAGCCGCTGCTGCAGCGGATCCGCGACCGGGCGGCCCGCGACGACCGCGCGAGCTTCCTCATCATCTCACCGCAGGGCGAGGCCGAGGGCAGCTACGAGGCGGCCGAGAAGCGGCTGCTGCGCGCCGTCGGGCGGCTCCGCGGCGAGGGGCTCGACGTGCACGGGCAGATCTCGCACCCCGACCCGTACACGGCGGTCATGCAGACGATCCAGGACGAGCGCGTCGACGAGCTGATCGTTTCGACGCTGCCGAACGCACAGTCGGGTTGGATGCGTCGCAACCTGATCGAGCGGCTCAGCAACGACACGAAGTTGCCCGTCGACCACGTCGAGGCCGGCGTGCCGGAGTCGGTGACCGCGTAATGGTCGCGCACGCCGAAGCACATCTCGACCATCACGAGGAGCACCCGCCCGTCCCGCACTACTCGTCGCGGATCTCGCCGTCGATTCTCGGCATGTACCTCTTCATCGGGTCGGAGATCATGCTCTTCGGCGCCTTCTTCACGGCCTACTTCTTCGTCCGCGTCGTCAACGGGACGCCCTGGCCGACGCCGCCGTTCCACCTGCCGGTCTATCTGGCGTTCATCAACACGTGCATCCTCGTGACGTCGTCGTTCACGATGCACTGGGCGCTGACGTCGGTGAAGCGGAACAATCCGTTCGGCCTGCGCGCCGGGCTCCTGCTGACGTTCCTGATGGGTCTGACGTTCCTCATCACGCAGGTCGCGGAGTACCTGCGGATCGGGTTCAACACGGGCGACGGCGCCTTCCCGACGATCTTCTTCTGCCTGACGGGCCTGCACGGCTGCCACGTCTTCGTCGGCCTGACGATCCTGCTCTTCATGACGATCCGGGCGTTCCGCGGGCACTTCGACGCGGCCCACCATCACGGTGTGGAGATCGGCGGCATCTACTGGCACTTCGTCGACCTGATGTGGATCCTCGTGTTCCTCACCGTCTACATCCTCTGATGGCGCGGAATCCCTTCCGCAGCGAGGGCGAGATGTTCAAGCTGCTCGGCGTCGTGATCGGCGGCGCCGTGCTCATCGGGATCGGCGCCTGGATCAACACCTGGCTCGGGGTCGCGATCGCAGTGCTCGCGGTGGCCGGGATCGTCTGGTGGGTCATGCAGGAGCCGACGCCGGGCGCCGCGGACGCCGCTCCACGGCTCGACTCGAGCACGCCCACCGGCATGCACCGGGTGCTCGTCGTCGCGGCGCCCGCCACGACGAGCGTCTCGGTTCCGGATGCGGTGACAGACGTCGTCGTCGTCGTTCCCGCCCTCGCGACCACGACCGAGGCGCTGACCGGCGCCGTCGACGACCGCCGCGGCGACGCCGAGCAGACGGCGCTCTCGTTGACCCGCGCGCTTTCGCGCGACGGGCGCAACGTCCGAGGCGAGGCCGGGGCGGACGACCCGGTGCTGGCCGTCGAGGACGCGCTCCGCACCTTCGGCGCCGACGAGATCCTCGTCGTCGGCGACGACGCGATCGTCGAGCAGATCCGCGGGCGCGTGACCGTGCCCGTGCGCCG
>JAICLU010000026.1 GCA_025925195.1 Thermoleophilia bacterium | reverse complement strand
TCCGCAACCCCCATCTACAACCCAACCGCCGCCAGCTGGACCTACACGACCTCGACGATCGAGGCCGCACTCACAAGCGGGCACACCTACACGATCACCGCCCAGGCAACCGACGCCGCCGGCAACACCACCACCACGACGAGGACGTTCGCCTACGACTCGACGGCTCCGGCAGTCACGGGCGTCGCCGGCGCAGCCGGCGCATACGGAGCAGGCAACACCGTCTCGATCGCGGTCGCCTTCGGCGAGCAGGTCGACGTCACCGGCACCCCGACGCTTGCCCTCTCCAACGGCGCGACCGCGACGTACGCCGCGGGCACCGGCACGAGCTCCCTCACCTTCGACTACCCGGTCGCCGCCAACGACACCAACACGACCGCCCTCGACGTCGGCTCGCTGAACGGGGGCACGATCGCCGACGGCGCCGGCAACGCCGCCGACCGCACGCTCTCCACCATGAGCGGCGTCGTGAAGATCGACACGCAGAAGCCGACCGTCTCGATCACGACGCCTGCAACCGACGGCACGACGTACGGCCCGGGCACCGTCCCGGCGAGCATCGCCGGCGGCTCAGGCGATGCGACCTCCGGCGTCACGAGCGTCGGCGTCGCAATCCAGGACGGCAGCGGCAGCTGGTGGAACGGCAGCGCCTTCGGCTCGGCCACCCCGGTCTACGACGCAACCGCCGGCAGCTGGGCGTACGCGACGAGCACGCTCGCCGGCGCGCTCGCCGACGGCCACACGTACACGATCGTCGCCAAGGCCACCGACGCCGCCGGCAACAGCGACACCGCGACGCGCACGTTCGCCTGGGACGCCGCCGCGCCGATCGTCACGAGCGCAACCGCGGCCGCGGGCGCCCACACCACAGGCGATACGGTCGCGATCACGGTCGGCTTCGGCGAGCGGGTCGACGTGACCGGCACGCCGACACTTGCCCTCTCCAACGGCGCGACCGCGACGTACGCCGCGGGCACCGGGACGAGCGCGCTCACGTTCGACTACCCGGTCGCCGCCAACGACACCAACACGACCGCCCTCGACGTGAGCTCGCTGAACGGCGGCACGATCGCAGACGGCGCCGGCAACGCCGCCGACCGGACGCTGCCGGCGCTGAGCGGCTCCGTCGAGATCGACACGCAGAAGCCGACGGTGTCCGTCACGACGCCGGTATCCGACGGCATCGTCTACGGCCCGAACACGCTCCCTGCCGCCATCGACGGCGCCGCCGGGGACATGACGTCCGGCGTGACGAGCGTCGGCGTCGCGATCCAGGACGGCAGCGGCAGCTGGTGGAACGGCAGCGCCTTCGGCTCGGCCACCCCGGTCTACGACGCAACCGCCGGCAGCTGGACGTACGCGACGAGCACGCTCGCCGGCGCGCTCGCCGACGGCCACACGTACACGATCGTCGCCAAGGCGGCCGACGCCGCCGGCAACAGCGACACCGCGACGCGCACGTTCGCCTGGGACGCCGCCGCACCGACGATCGACGGCGTCAGCGGCACCGCAGGCGCGTACACGACCGGACAGTCGGTCGCGGTCACCGTCGACACCTCCGAGGCCGTCACGGTCACCGGCACCCCGCAGCTCGCGCTCTCCAACGGCGCGACCGCGGCCTACGCCTCGGGTAGCGGCACGAGCTCGCTCGTCTTCGACTACACCGTCGCGGCCAACGACACGAACACGAACGCTCTCGGCGTGAGCTCGCTTGCCGGCGGGGCGATCGTCGACGGCGCCGGCAACGCCGCCGACCGCACCCTCTCGGCGATGAGCGGCGCCGTCGAGATCGACACCCGGGCTCCGACGGTCTCGGTGACGGCGCCCGCTGCCGACGCGACGCTCTACCGGGCGGCCACTCTGCCGGCGAACATCGTGGGCACCTCGAACGACGCGACGGGGACGACCGTCGGGATCGCGATCCAGGACGACAGCGGCAACTATTGGAACGGCGGCAGCTTCGGCTCGGCGTCCCCGGTCTACAACGCAACCGGCGGCAACTGGACGTATTCGACGTCGACGCTCGCCGGCTCGCTCACGACGGGGCACACGTACACGATCACCGCCCTGGCGACCGACGCCGCCGGCAACACGAAGACTGCGGCACGGACGTTCTCGTACGACGGCACGGCCCCGACCGTCGCCGACGTCACGGCCGGCTCCGGCGCCTTCGCCGCCGGCCAGACCGTGCACCTCACCGTCGATTTCTCGGAGCCGGTCACGGTCGCCGGTACGCCGAAGCTGTCGCTCTCGAACGGCGCGACCGCGTCGTATGCCGGCGGCAGCGGCGGCACGGCGCTCGCCTTCGACTACACGGTCGCCGCCGGCGACGCGAATATCCCGGCGCTCGACTACGCGTCCACCGGCGCGCTGTCGACGAACGGCGGCGCGATCGCGGACGCCGCAGGAAACGACGCAGACCTGACGCTCGCCTCGCCGGGTGCAGCAGGCTCCGTCGCAGCCGCCGGGACGATCGCGATCGACACCCAGGGGCCGACCCTCGCGGTCACCAGCCCTGCCGCCGACGGCAACGCGTACACCGCGGCGAGCCTCCCGCTCTCGATCGGCGGCACCGCGTCCGACGCGACGACGAGCGTCGCGAGCGTCGGCGTCGCGATCCGCGACGGCAACGGCGACTACTGGGACGGCAGCGCCTTCGCGTCCTCGACTCCGAGCTACAACGCGACGAGCGCCGGCTGGAGTTATTCGACATCGACGCTGAAGGGCGCGCTGACGAGCGGCCACACCTACACGATCACCGCGAAGGCGACCGACACGGCCGGCAATACAAGTAGCGCGACCCGGACGTTCCTCTATGACACGACCGCGCCGGCCGTGCACATCACGACGCCGGCGACCGACGGCGCCGCGTTCAACGCGACGAGCCTGCCCGCGAGCCTCGCCGGCGACTCGAGCGACGCGACGGCCGCCTCCGTCGGCGTCGCGATCCGCGACGGTGTCGGCAACTACTGGGACGGCGGGGCGTTCGCCTCGGCGACTCCGGTGTACAACGCGACCGCCGGCAACTGGACGTATTCGGCGACGGCGCTCGCCGGTGCGCTGGCCGACGGCCACACCTACACGATCACCGCGAAGGCGACCGACGCGGCCGGGAATACGAGCAGCGCCACACGCACCTTCACCTACAACACGGCCGCACCCGTCGTCCACGTCACGACGCCGTCCGCCGACGCGACGCCGTACGATGCCGCCGGCCTCCCGGCAATGTTCGCCGGCGACTCGAGCTCGTCGGGCTCGACGATCACGTCCGTCACCCTCGCGATCGGCAACGCCGGCGGCGACTGGTGGAACGGCAGCGCGTTCGTTTCCGGCGCGGAGATCGACAACGCGACCGGCGGTACGACCGCGAGCTGGACGTACTCCACGGGCGCGCTCGCCGCCGCACTCGTCGACGGCGAGATGTACACGCTGACGGCGACGGCAACGGACAGCGCCGGGAACGTCGCCACCGCCGACCGCACCTTCGTCTACGACGCGACCGCGCCGACGGTCCACGTGACGACGCCCGCGTCGGACGGGACGCCGTACAACGCCTCGACTCTCCCCTCCACCTTCGCCGGCGACTCCGGTGACGGCGGCTCGGGCGTGAGCACCGTCGGGGTCGCGATTGCGGACGACGCCGGGACCTACTGGAACGGCAGCGCGTTCGCGTCGGCATCGCCGGTCTACGGCGCCACCGGCGGGACGACGGCGAGCTGGACGTACTCGACGACGGCGCTCGCGGGCGCGCTCGCCAGCGGCCACACGTACGCGGTCACCGCCAGAGCGACGGACGCCGCCGGCAACAAGGCCACGGCCACGCGCACGTTCCTCTACGACGCGACGGCCCCGACGGTCGCCGTGACGACACCCGCGGTCGACGGCACCGCCCTGAGCGCGTCCTCCCTCCCGGCGAGCTTCGGCGGATCGGCGTCCGACGCCGGCGGTTCGTCGCTCGGCAGCGTCACGGTCGCAATCCAGGACGGGTCCGGCAAGTACTGGGACGGCAGCGCCTTCTCGTCGGCCGGCCCGATCGCCAACCCGGCGACGGCTGCCTGGTCGTACTCGACCTCGGCGCTCGCGGCCGCGCTGACCGACGGCCAGACTTACACGGTCTCGGCCACGGCGACCGACGCCGCCGGCAACACGCAGACCGCGACGCGGACGTTCGTCTACGACACCACGCCGCCTTCCGTCTCCGTCTCGACACCGGCGGCCGACGGGATCACCTACAGCGGCTCGATCCTCCCGGCCGATCTCGGCGGCACGGCGTCCGACGGCGGCTCTGGCCTCGCCGGCGTCGGCGTGGCTCTCCGCGACGGGGGCGGCAACTGGTGGAACGGCAGCGCGTTCGCCTCCGCGACGCCGGTCTACGACGCGACGACCGGCAGCTGGGCCTACGACACGTCTGCGCTCGCGGGCGCCCTCGTGGACGGCCACACGTACACGATCGCCGCGAAGGCGACCGACGCCGCGGGCAACACGGGCACCGCGATCCGGACGTTCTCATTCGACGGGATCGCCCCGGCGGTCACGAACGTCACGGCGAACCCGGGCTCGTTCCGCGCGGGCCAGACCGTCTCGGTCACGGTCGACTTCGGCGAGGCGGTCACGGTGAGCGGCACCCCGAAGCTCGCGCTCTCGAACGGGACGACCGCCTCCTACGCCGGCGGCAGCGGCGGCACCGCGCTCACCTTCGACTACACGGTGGGGGCCGGCGACGCGAACACCGCCGCCCTCGACGAGGCCTCGACCTCGGCGTTGACCCTCAACGGCGGCACGATCGCCGATGCCGCCGGCAACGCTGCCGACCTGGCCCTGCCGGCGCCCGCCGCCCCGGGCAGCCTCGCGGCGAACGCGACCGTCGCGATCGACACGACCGCGCCGACGGTCACCGGCGTCACCTCGGCGACCGCCGACGGCACCTACACGACCGGCACGGTCGTCCATCTCCACGTCACCCTCAGCGAGCCCGTCGCAGTGACCGGCACACCGGCGCTCGCCCTCGACACGACACCCGGCGAGAGCGCAACCTACGTCTCGGGCAGCGGCACCTCGACGCTCGCCTTCGACTACACCGTCTCCGCGGGCGACACGGCCGCCGCCCTCGACTACGCATCGACCTCCGCCCTCACCGGCGGCACGATCGCCGACGCGGCAGGCAACAGCGCCGACCGCAGGCTCGCGACCCCCGGCAGCGCAGGCTCGATCGCCGCGGCAAGCTCGATCCAGATCGACACGACCGCGCCCGAGACGACGATCGCCTCGAAGCCGTCGAACCCGAGCAACAATGCGACGCCGACGCTCGGCTACGCGTCGACCGAGACCGGCTCCACCTTCGAGTGCCGCGTCGACGGCGCGTCGTTCGCGATCTGCGCGAACCCGGTGACGCTGCCGAGCCTCGGCGAGGGCACGCACACCTTCGACGTCCGTGCGACCGACGCCGCCGGCAACACCGACCAGACGCCCGCGAGCTACACGTGGACGGTCGACACCGTCCCGCCGGTCGCCGACATGAGCGATCCCGGCCCGCACCTGCGCGGCACGGTGGCGCTCTCGTCCACGTCGACCGACGTCAGCGGAACCGGCGTCCAGAGCGTCACCTTCGAGACCTCCCCCGCGGGCCAGGGCGTCTGGACGCCGCTCGCGAGCTCGAGCTGGGACACCGCGGGCGGCAGCTTCGCCGACGGCCTCTACGACCTCCACGTCATCGCCCGCGACGGCGCCGGCAACGTCGCGACCTCGAGCACGATCACGAACGTGCGCGTCGACAACACGCCGCCGGCGGTGACGATCACGAATCCGACGAGCGGCGGCGGCGTCTCCGGCACCGTCGCGCTCACCGCCGCGACGTCGGACGACGACCCGTCGCCGAGCGTCGTCTGGAGCTACAAGCTCCACAGCGACTCGACGTGGACGCCGGTCGCCGGCTCGAGCTGGGATACGCACGCGTTCGACGACGGTCACTACGACGTGCGCGCGGTCGTCACCGACTGGGCGGGCAACCAGACGACGCAGACGGCCACGGACGTCGTCGTCGACAACCAGGCGCCGGACGTCGACACGACGTCGCCGGTCGACGGCGGATACATCAACGCCGCCGACGCCGACCCATACACGCTCAGTGCCGAGGCGAGCGACAACGGCACCGGCGTCAAGCAGGTCGACTTCTACGACTGCACGTCTTCCTCGTGCGTGACGCGGAGCTCGATCGGCACCGACACGACGGGCTCGAGCGGCGAATACAGCACGGCCTGGAACCTGCCGGGCGACGGTCTCACCTGGATCGAGGCCGTGGCGAGCGACAACGTCGGCCACACGAGCAGCTCGATCGTGTCCGTCACGGTCGACCGCACGCTGCCCGACACGACGATGCAGACGAAGCCGGGCGACCCGACGAACGACGCGCATCCGGCGTTCACGTTCGACGCGAGCGAACCGGCCGGGCGGTTCGAGTGCCGTCTCGACGGCGGCGCCTGGACGACCTGCGCGAGCCCGTACAACCTGGCCGCCACGCCGGCCGACGGCTCGCACACGCTGCAGATCCGCGCGGTCGACCTCGCCGGCAACACGGACGCGACGCCCGACAGCTGGACGTGGCTCGAAGATCGCACCGCCCCGACCGCGACGATGACCGACCCGGCCGCCGCGAACGCGGCGCACGCCGTCCACGCGACCGTCGCGCTCACCGCCGCCACCGCCGACCCGGGCGCGAACGCATCGGGCCTCGACACGACGACGTACGAGTACTCCGCCGACGGCACGACGTGGGTGCCGATCGCGTCGCCGGCCGCCTGGGATACGACGGCCATCGCCGACGGCATCTACCAGCTCCACGTCGTCGTCACCGACCATGCCGGCAACTCGACGACCTCGGCCGCGGTCCCGAACGTCAAGATCGACAACACAGTGCCCGTCAGCGCCCAGGACGATCCGGGCCAGTACCTGCACAACACGGTGACGCTCACGGGCACGGCCGCCGATCCCGCCGACCCGCAGGGGAACCCCGGCTCGGGCGTCGACCACGTCGACTTCCAGGTCTCGCCGACCGGTGCGAACAGCTGGTCGACGGTCGGCACCGCCACGACGGCCCCGTACTCCTACGACTACGACACGCATGCGCTGGCCGACGGCTACTACGACTTCCGCACGGTCGCGACCGACGTCGCCGGCAACGTCGAGACCGTCTTCCAGCCGGTGGTAAACCGTCTCGTCGACAACACGAAACCGACCGTGACGATCGGCGACCCCGGTGCGAACCTGCACGGCTCGATCACGCTGACCGACACGGCAGCCGACGCGAGCCCGTCCTCGGGCATCGCCTCGACCGAGTTCGAGATCTCGCCCGCCGGCGCGAACACGTGGACGCCGATCGGCGCCTCGTGGAACACCACGGGCGTCGCCGACGGCCTCTACGACATCCGCGTCACCGTCATCGACGGCGCCGGGAACGCGAGCGACCCGAGCGTCGTCGCCTCGCGCCGCGTCGACAACACGAAGCCGCACACGAGCGCTTCGGGCATTCCCTCCGGCTTCTCGGCGACCGACGTCACCGTGACCCTGAGCCCGGACGACGCCGGCGGCTCCGGCATCGCCGACACGATCTACCAGCTCGACGGCGGCCCCGTGCAGCACGGGACGACGGTCGTCGTCTCGGCGAACGACAACGACGGCACCCACACGATCACGTACCAGTCGGTCGACGTCGCCGGGAACGTCGAGGATCAGCAGTCGGCGAGCGTCGAGATCGACGCGACGCCGCCCGCCTGCCCGACCTGCTCGGCCTCCGACTACGTGCACGGCACCGTCCACCTGACGGCGGCGCCGGACGACTCGGGCGCCGGCATCGAATCGGTCGCCTTCCAGTACTCCGCGAACGGCACCGCCTGGACGACGATCGGGACCGACGCCGGCGGCACGTCGGGCACCTACGCGGCTGACTGGGACACGTCGGGCCTCGACGGCGCCTATCACCTGCGCGCCCGCATCGAGGACAAGGCGGGCAATCTCTCCGACGTCGACCTGCACAGCGGCGGCGCCGGCCTCGTGGTGGTGGACAACACGGCGCCGTCGGTCGCGGTCGGCGCCCCGACGGCGGGCACCGAGGTCGGCGGCACCGTGCACATCGCCGCGACGGCGAGCGACGCGAATGCCCTGAGCTTCGAGTTCCTCGTCAACGGCTCGCAGATCGGGAGCGGCAGCTCGGCGTCGACGAACTGGGACACGACGGCGCTCGGCGACGGCTCGGCCACGATCCAGGTCCGCGCCACCGATCCGGCGGGCAACACGACGACGTCCGCGCCGGTGACGGTCACGGTCGACAACCACGCGCCGACGCCGACGCTGAACGATCCGGGCGCCGCGGTCTCCGGGACGAAGACGCTCGGCGTCTCGACCGACGGCGACACGGTGAACGTCGAGTTCCAGGAGCGCCTGCAGGGCGCGCCGACCTGGACGACGATCGGCACGACTGCAGCACCCTTCACCCAGGCCTGGAACACGACGAGCGGCGTGCCGGACGGCACGTACGAGCTGCGCGCGATCGCGACCGACGGCGCGGGACATACCGGCACGAGCGCAACGCGCACCGTGCTCGTCGACAACACGCTGCCCACCGCGTCGCTCAGCGCGCCGACCGCCGGCTCGACGATCGGCGGGCATCAGGCGCCGCTCGCGGTGACCGCGACCGACGGCGGCTCGGGCATCGCGAGCGTCGCCTTCGCGTACAAGCCGGCTGCAGGCTCGACCTGGACGACGATCGCGACGCTGACGTCCGCCCCGTACCAGACCGCGTGGGACGCGCAGTCCGTGGCGACCGGCGTCTACCAGCTCGAAGCGGTGGTCACCGACGCCGCGGGCAACAGCAGGACGACCACGCCGCTGACCGTCAACGTCGACTCCTCGGCGCCGACGGTGACGTTCGCCAACCCGGGTGCGACGCTCGAGGGCGTCGTGCCGCTGAGCGCGACGACCGCCGGGCCGGATGCCGTGAGCGTGACGTTCCAGTACAGCGTGGCGGGCGCCAATGCGTGGCAGACGATCCGCACCGACAACGCCGCCCCGTGGTCGGCGAGCTTCGACACGTCGCAGCTGCCCGACGGGAGCTACGACGTCCGCGCCACTGCGGCCGACGACCTCGGCAACGTCGGCTCGTCGACCGTCTTCGCGGCGCTCCTCGACAACCATCTGCCCGCCGTCGCGAGCGCGACTCCGACCGACGGCGCCACCGTCGCATCGGCCGACTCGATTGCGCTCGAGCTGAGCGAGCCCTCCACCCTCACGGCGGTCACGCTCGACGGCAACCCGACCGTCGCGCCGAACGTCAGCGGGACGCACGTCTCGTTCCCGACCGGGACGCTCGCCGCGGGCGAGCACACACTGGCTCTGACGCTGGCCGACGCCGCCGGCAATCGCGCGCCGGCCGCGGTGCACTTCACCGTCTTCCAGCCGAGCCAGGACACGACGGCGCCGCCGGTCGAGGCGAACGCGTCTCCGTCCGCGGCGATGACCGTCGACTCCGCCGACGGGTCCTGGTCGGTGACCGTCCCCGCAGGCGCGATGCCCGCCGGCTCCGACCCGAGCAACTGGGTTGTCGTACGCCTCGCCCCGACGTCGCCGGCAGATGTCCCGGCTGCACCGGCGGGCGTCACGATGGAGCGGGTCGTCGAGATCGTCGCACGCTGGCTCAACGGCTCCGGCGAGCTGCACCACTTCGCGGTCCCGCTCGACATCGCGTTCCGCAATGCCACCGGGCTCGTGCCTGCGACCGCCGAGACCGGCGGCACCTGGCGGATGATCTCGCACGTCGACGGCGCGCTGCCGGCGGACCAGCCCGACGGCTGGTACCGCGACGGCACCACGCTGCACGTACTGACCCGTCACCTGACGCTGTTCGGCCTCGCCGCCGCCACGGCGCCGCCGGGCGCGCCGCAGAGCTTCAACGCGACCGTCAACGACGGCAACCTCTATCTGCGCTGGGATCCCGCCTCGACCGACGCGAGTGGGTCGCCCATCGCCGGGTACACCGTGTTCGTCGACGGCGTATCGACGAAGGGCCTCGGCGCGGCCGAGTACCAGTACGCGGTCGGGCCGTACGACCCCGCCGACCCACACACCTATTCGGTGGACGCGACCGACGCGGCGGGCCACACCGGCGCACCGACGCCGGCCCTGGCCATCCTCCCACGGCTCGTTGGGCTCCAGCTCGAAGACGCGAAGGCGGCCCTGACAGCGAAGGGATTCGTCGCGGGCGACGCAACCGTCACCGAGTCGGACGAGCCGGCGGGCACCGTCGTCGGCCCGGCCGGCGCGGTCGCTGCAGCGCCGGGGGCGATCGTCCCGCTCCAGGTCTCGGCGGGGCCGGGCACCGCGGCGACGAAGTTCGTCTTCTCGGTCGCCGCGTCGAAGCGGCTCGCGCTCGACCAGCGCCGCTTCATCGGCGTGCACCTCGCCGCGACCCGTGGCTCGGCGGTGACGGCGGCGCTCGTCTCGGCGGGCGGCAAGACCCTCTTCACCTGGCACATCAAGGGCCGGGCCGGCGTCTCGATCGTCAAGCTCGCGCTTCCCAGGCGGTTGCAGAAGCCGGGCACGTTCCGCCTGCGGTGGCGGGCGACCTCGGGCGGGGACGTCGTGCAGCGGACGATCGTCGTCCAGATCGCCCGCACGAAGAAGGGCTTCGCGCGGACGACGGCCGCGGCGGGCGTCCTCGTCGCCGGCTCGGCGCTCCCGGAGCGGCTCCCGCCGGCCGTCGGCCGGACGGGCAAGCTCGTGCTCGCGTCGTCGGAGGAGTCGACGTTCGAGCTGAGCGCCGACCCGCACAACAACGTCCAGGTGATCGTGATCGACGCCGACGAGTACACACTCGGCACGATCCACGACCTCCACACCGTCTTCCCGCTGCTGAAGTTGATCGCTCTCGCGAACAGCCCGCAGCGGCAGACGGCGGCCGTGCGTGCCGGCGCCACCGTCGGCCTGCCGAAGACGACGCCGGTGACGAAGCTCGTCAAGGTCGTCACGACGCTCGCCGCTCTGGGCGGAGCGCCGGCGCAGCGCCGCTGAGCGGCTGCTAAGACGGGGACGTGGAGCTGCTACGGCACACCGTCTCCGCCGTCCGGCTTCTCGTCCGAGACGGGTCGCTCCCGCGCTGGCTTCGGGCCCTCGCTGCGCTCGGCCTCGCGCCGATCCCCGGCCCCGTCGACGAGGCCGTCCTGCTCGTCGTCGCGGCAATCCTCTGGTTCGGCTATCGCGAGCAGCTGCGCGCGGCGTGGAAGATCAGCCGCCCGGCTTCCACAACGGCTCGTCGCGACGGCTGAGCGCGTTCGCGCGGCGGGCCAGGATGAACAGCAAGTCGGAGACGCGGTTCAGGTAGATCCGGGCCAGCGGGTTGACGTCGGCGGCGAGCGCAGCGAGCTCGGCCCGGCGGGCGACGGTCCTCGCGACGTGGAGCCGGGCGGCAGCCTCGGTGCCGCCGGGCAGGACGAAACTCTTCAGCTCCGGCAGGTCGGCGTTGTGCTCGTCGCAGAGCGACTCGAGCTCGTCGACCATCGCCTGCGTCGTCCGCAGGCGCTCGTCGGGGCCGGCGAAGGGGACGCAGAGGTCGGCGCCCACGTCGAAGAGCCGGTTCTGGATTGCGACGAGCGTCGCGCGCAGCTCCTCGGGCAGCTCGCCGGCGAGCACGACGCCGAGGTGCGAGTTGAGCTCGTCGACGGTGCCGTACGCGACGATGCGCGGGTCGAGCTTCGAGGCCCGCGAGCCGTCGCCGAGGCTCGTCTCGCCGGCGTCGCCGCCGCGCGTGTAGATCTTCGTCAGCCGGACGGGCTCGTTACGCTCGCGCGGCACCGGCGGCCTGCAGTCCGAGGATCGCGCGCGCGATGACGATCCGCTGGATCTCGCTCGTCCCCTCGTAGATCTCGGTGATCTTCGCGTCGCGGTAGTAGCGCTCGACGGGGAACTCCTTCGTGTAGCCGTAGCCGCCGAGGATCTGGATCGCCTCGGCCGTCTGGCGGCGCGCCATCTCGGACGCGAACAGCTTCGCCTTCGCGCCGGCCTCCGTCACGGGGTCGCCGCGATCCTTCAGCCAGGCAGCGCGGTGGACGAGCAGCCGCGCTGCGTCGATCTCCATCGACATGTCCGCGAGCTTCTGCTGGATCGCCTGGTGCTCGGCGATCGGCTTCCCGAACGTGTGCCGCTCGCGAGCGTAGGCGAGTGCGACCTCGTACGCCGCCTGCGCGATGCCGAGCGCCTGCGCGGCGATGCCGATGCGGCCGCCGTCGAGGGTCTGCATCGCGACGCGGAAGCCCTTGCCCTCCTCGTGCAGCAGCCGGTCGCGGCCGACGCGCGCGTTCTCGACCACGATGTCGTTCGTGATCGACGAGTGCAGACCGAGCTTCTCCTCGTCGCGCGTCACCTGCACGTCGTCGGCGTCGAGGACGAACGCACTGACGCCGCGCGCGCCGGCGGTGGTTGCGTCGGTGCGGGCGAAGAGCAGGAACGTGCCGGCGTAGCGGCCGTTCGTGATCCACTGCTTCGCGCCGCTGATGCGCCAGCCGTCGCCGTCGGGCTCGGCGCGCGTGCGGAGCGAGCCGGCGTCCGAGCCCGCTTCGGCCTCGGTGAGTGCGAACGCGCCGAGATGCTCGCCGCGCGCGAGCGGCGGCACGAACCGGGACCGCTGCTCGTCCGTCCCGAACGTCAGTAGCGGCAGCGTGACCGCACTCGTGTGGACGGCGACCGTGACGCCGACGCCCGCGTCGGCACGCGAGAGCTCCTCGAGCATCAGGATGTACGAGAGGAAGTCGGTGCCTGCGCCGCCGTACTCCTCGGGCACGCACGCTCCCATGAGGCCGAGCTCTGCGAGCTTCGTGAAGACGTCGCGCGGAAACGTGTGCTCGCGATCCCACGTTGCAGCGTGCGGCTGGATCTCGCGATCGGCGAACTCGCGGGTGAGCGCCTGGATCTCCCTCTGCTCCGGCGAGAGCTCGAAGTCCACGAGCTGAGCTTAGTCTGCGACCGCCGTAGCAGCCGAACCGTCACGAATCCCGCGCAACTCCCACGCGAAACGGCAATGGGGGTTGCCCCCGTTTACGTTCTGCGTGCCGCTCGCGACCGAACCGTGACGCGGCCGTGACGGGGTCGTGACGGGCCGTGACGCCGTCAGGCGGCGGCGAGCTCGCGCCGCACCTCGGCGAGCGCCGACTCGCGGTCGACGAATGCGTCGACGACGTCGGGATCGAACTGCTTGCCGCGCTGCGCGACGATCTCGTCGCGCGCCGTCGTCCAGCGCTGCGCGCGCCGGTACGGCCGATTCGACGTCATCGCGTCGAGCGCGTCGGCGACCGCGAAGATCCGCGCGCCGAGCGGAATCGCCTCGGCCTCGAGCCCGTCGGGATAGCCACGCCCGTCCCACCGCTCATGGTGCGACCGGACGATCTGAAGCCCGTGCCCCTGCAGCACGGCGACGCCGGCAAGCATCTCCTCGCCGAGCACCGTGTGCGTCTGCATCCGGCGCCGCTCGGTCGGCGTCAGCGGTCCCGGCTTCTGCAGCACCGCGTCGGGGATCCCGATCTTGCCGATGTCGTGCAGGAAGAACCCGTACTCGAAGCTCGGGTCGGCCTCGCGCGCGCCCGGCGATACCGTCTCGAGGAGCTCGGCCGCGTACCGCTCGACGCGGTGCGAGTGCGCCCGCGTCGCGCCGTCCTTGGACTCGAGCGCCGTCGCAAGCGCAGTGACCGTCTCGAGATACGACCGCTCGAGCTGACGCCGCTGCTGTCGCTCGATCTCGAGCAGATGGCGCAGGTCGCGCGCGTACATCAGCACCTCGTCGTCGCCGACCCGCGTTCGCCGCGGCTTCGTCGGGACCGGCGTGCGGCCGAGCATCCGCTCGACGATCGCGAGCAGCTCGAGCGGGCTGAACGGCTTGCGGATGACCGTCGTCGCACCCGCCGCCTTCGCCGCGCGCACCTCTTCGTCGTCGGCTCCCGTCAGGAGGACGACCGGGATCGCGCGCAGCCGCTCGTCCGCGCGCAGGCGCGCGCACAACTCCGTGCCGCTCATGCCGGGCATCCGGAGGTCGAGGACGATCACGTCCGGCCGGCGCCTGCGGATGCGGCCCTCGGCCTCGAGAGCCGATCCGGCCTCGTCCACCGTCACGTCGACGCTTTCGAGCGTCGCGCGCAGCAGCTCGCGGAGTGCCGGCTCGTCGTCGACGAGCAGAATTCTCATCCTGCTCTCATCATCCCCGAGGCTGACTCCTGGAAACGGCCCCTTTCGAGGGATTTTTAACCGCAATTCGGGTGATGTCAGTACGCGTAGAAGCCGCGCCCGCTCTTCCGTCCGAGGCGGCCGGCCTGGACGTACTGGCGCAGGAGCGGGCAGGGCGCGTACTTCGGGTCACCGAGACCGTGGTGGAGCACCTCCATGATCGCGACGCACGTGTCGAGGCCGATCAGGTCGGCGAGCGCGAGCGGGCCCATCGGGTGGGCGAAGCCGAGTTTCGCGATCGTGTCGATCGCCTCCGGCTCGGCGACGCCCTCGAGCAGCGCGTATGCCGCCTCGTTGATGAACGGCATCAGGATCCGGTTCGAGACGAAGCCCGGCAGGTCGCGCGCCTCGGCGGGAGTCTTGCCGAGGTCGGTCGCGAGCTGCACGATCGCCTGCGTCGTCTCGTCGGAGGTCTCGAGCCCGCGGATCACCTCGACGAGCTTCAGTACCGGCACCGGGTTGAAGAAGTGCATGCCGACGACCTGCTGCGGCCGCGACGTGGCGGCGGCAAGCGAGGTGATCGGGATCGAGGAGGTGTTGGAGGCGAGGATCGCGGCCGGCGGCAACACCTCGTCCGCGTGCTTGAAGATCTGCTCCTTGACGGCGAAGTCCTCGACGACCGCCTCGATCATCAGGTCGGCTGCCACGAGGTCGTCGGCCGGATCGATCCGCGCGAGCACCTCGGCCGGTTCGGGGCCGCCCTTCTCGTGCAGCTTCGTGAGCGACTTCTCGATCGCGGCCAGGCCGCGCTCGACGGCGCCCGGAGCGGCGTCGTGCAGCGAGACGCGCCGACCGGACACCGCGACGACCTGTGCGATGCCGCCGCCCATCTGGCCGGCGCCGACGACGAGCACGTGTTCGAGATCCACGAGGGAGAGGCTATCGTCGGCCGATGTTCGTCGAGACCGGCAACGCGCGCTTCTGGGTCGAGGACGAGGGCGACGGCCCACCCGTCGTCTTCCTCCACGGCGGCCTCGGAGACTCGCGCCTCTTCGAGCCGCAGGCGAAGGCGCTCGCGGACGCACACCGCTGCATCCGGTTCGACCTTCGTCTGTTCGGGCGGACAGAGGCGCCGGGTGAGCCGTTCTCGTGGGTCGACGACGCGATCGGCGTCCTCGACGCGCTCGACGTCGAACGCGCCGCGCTCGTCGGTCTGTCGTTCGGCGGCGGGATCGCACTCGACGTGGCGCTCGGCCACCCGGATCGCGTGACGGCACTCGTCCACGTCGCCGCCGGGATGAGCGGCATGCCCGTCGACCCGTACACCGCCGAGCAGCGGCAGCGCGACGACGAGCTGGAGGTCGATCTCGAGGTCTGGGCGCCGCTCGGCGCCGACGACCGGATCCGCGACCTGTGGCAGTCGACACCCGACGCGAAGGGTGTCCCCGACGGCGCCGAGCCGCGTGCGCGCGACGCCGCCCGGCCCGAGGAGCTGCAGTGTCCGGCGCTCGTGATCGTCGCGATGCACGACCCGCCGGCACAGATCGAGGTCGGGCGCGCGCTCGCGGCGCGCGCGCCGGACGCGCGCCTCGTCGAGGTCGACTCCGACCACTATCTGACGCTGCGCGAGCCGGAGCTCGTCACCGGGCTGATCCGGGAATTCCTGGCGCGCGGCTAGCTAGAGCCGGCGCAGGAACGAGCGGCGCTCGGCGAGGATGCAGCGCGTGTCGCGCGCGTGAGCGAAGTTCGCCTGCGCGGCGGGGTCGTCCGCGAGCTGTTGCCGGTAGATCTCGTAGTCGGCGAGCGAGTCGAACTCGATCAGGGCGAGCGCGACGTCGTTCGCGCCTTCCTTCGGCAGGAAGTAGCCGACGAGGCGGCCGCCGTTGCGCTCGATGAGCGGCGGCCAGCGGCGCGCGTACTCCTCGAACGCGGGCAGCTGGTGCGGGTCGAGCGTGTAATGGATCCAGCAGGTGACCATGGAGGCACGGTTGCACGAGGACGCTTCGATCGAGCTCGAAATGTCTCTGGATTACGATCGTCGGGTGAGGGGCGACGCGGACATCGCTGCGGTCGGCGCCGTGCTGGCGGAGCCCGCGCGCGCGAAGATCCTGCTGGCCCTGGGCGATGGACGGTCGCTCGCCGCGAGCATGCTCGCGATGGAGGCTGGCGTCGCCGCGTCGACGGCGAGCCATCACCTCGCACGCCTCGTCGAGGCCGGGCTGGTCGTCGTCGAGCCGCGCGGCCGGCATCGCAGGTACGCGCTCGCCGGCCCGGCTGTCGGCGAGCTGATCGAAGCGGTCGCGCGCGTGGCGCCGCCGCAGCCGGTGACATCGTTGCGACAGGGAACTCGCGCCCACGCGGTGCGCTACGCGCGCCGCTGCTACGACCACCTCGCAGGGAGGGTCGGGGTTGCCGTCTCCGAGACGATCGTCGAGTTGCGCGGCGACGCATTCGTCGTCACCCGCGGCGGCGCGAGCCGGCTGGCGGCGATCGGCGTCGACGCAGCGGCAGGCGACGTCGCTCGGGCCTGCCTCGACTGGACGGAGGACCGTCACCACGTCGCGGGCGCGCTCGGCCGTTCGCTGCTCGCGCGACTCGTCGACCTGGGCTGGCTGACGCGCGACCCGAAGACGCGCGCGATGCGACTGACCCCTACGGGCCGTGACGGCTTGCCCGACGTCCTGGGCGTCGAGCTGCCGCCCGACCACGGGCCCTGACGGACGGAGAGCCTAGGATTCGGGCATGGACTGGCCCGCGCCCCTCACCGTCGGCGAGCTCTCGGCCGAGCTCCAGTGCTCCGAGGAAGAAGTTCGGGCGCTCATCCGCGGCGGGGAGCTGCGGACCGTCGCCTGCGGGGTCAGACCCGGCCTCGTTCCACGCCACGAGCTCGACGCCTATCTACGGCGGATTCGGCACGAGGTAGGCGACTCGCGCCGGCCTTCGGCGACGGCCTAGCCCAGAGGCTCCCGCGATGACAGACCCGCTGTCCAAAGGCTGGCGTGACGTGTGGGACTTCAACGACCTCGACGTGAGCGAGCGACGATTTCGGGCCGCACTCGAGGCAGAGGCGGACGCAGCGGGCCGGGCTGCCCTTTTCACCCAGCTCGCGCGAATCGAAGGTTTGCGCGGGGACTTCTCGGCAGGCGAACGCCTGCTCGCCGAGGCGGAGGCGCTCGGCGGGGCCGAGGGCTGGGTCCTGATCGAACGAGGACGGCTCCTGCGATCGAGCGGAGACGCGGCGAGCGCGCTCCCGCTCTTCGAGGCTGCCTTCGAGCACGCGCGCGCCGTCGGCGACGGGTTCCTGGCCGGCGACGCCGCTCACATGGCCGCCCTTGTCGGTGACGTCGAGGCCTGGACTGCGCGCGGGATCGAGCTCGCCGCAGACGGTCCGAGTCGCTACTGGCTCGCGCCCCTCCTCAACAACGTCGGCTGGTCGCGGTACGACGCCGAAGACTTCGACCGCGCGCTCGACGCGTTCGAACAAGCGCTCGCCGTGCGGGCGGAAGATCTGGAGCAACCCCATGAGCGCGAGATCGCGCGCTATGCAGTTGGCAAGGCGCTGCGCGCGCTCGGCCGCATCGACGAGGCGACGGCCCGGCTCGAACGCGCCGTCGCGTGGGCAACGGAGGCCGGCGTCGAGACGCCGTACTTTCACGAAGAGCTCGCCGAGTGCTACGCCGCCGCCGGCCGGAAAGACGACGCGCGGGCACAGGCCGAACGCGCCGTGGAGCTCTTCCGGGAGGACGACGGGGCCGGCGGGCGCCTCGGGCGGCTGCTCGAGCCCGCAGCCGACGCCCCGACCGCGCCGATGCCTGATGCAGGAACCTGACGTAGATCGACGTCCGCCCTCACCACGACAGCTGCCGTCGCGGCGCGTACAGCACGCCGGCGTCAGGCGAAGGCGCGTTCGAGAGCCGTGCGGTCGGCGGGCTCGCCGTGGGTCGGCAGCACGAACTCCACGGGCTTGTCGAGCAACGGCCTCAGCCCAGTCGCGACCTGCTCGACCGTGACGCCTTCTGGTAGCCACGTCGCCGGGATCTCGAGCCCGTTGCCCAGATCGATCAGCGTATCGCCGGCGATGACCGCGCGAATCCGCTCGTTCCACAGCACCAGGTCGAGCTGTCCCTCGCGCCCGGGATACGCCTCCATGCCGAAGAGCGAGTCGCCGATCGCGTAGCGCGTCGCAGGGACGACTTGATCCTCGGGCCGATCGGGCGCCGGGGCCCATACGGGAAAGCCGAGCGCGGCCGCGTCGCGCTCGTGCCATGTGGAGGTGAGTACCGTCACGACCTCGCGCGACCCGAAAAGCGCCCGCACCTCATCCGGGACGGCGATCGGGTCGATGAGGATCAGCCGCGCGCCGTCGTCAATTGCGTACGCCGACACCGGCCCTTCCCATTCGGGATGCCTCGCCGTCCAGTGGTACACGCCTTCCGGAAGCACCTGGTCTGATGCTAACGCGCCGCCACCGGCCCCTCTGGCCGCGATGCCTAGCCGCCCCGCGCGGACTGGACGGCCGCGAAGGGCCAGTCCGATTCGAGCCACTCGGTCACAGCGAGCCGAAGCGGGGTGTCCAGGTGGGCGTGGCTCTTCCGCACCCAGGATCGGACGATGGCGGTGCCGTCGCTGTCACGGACCGGATAGACGTAGACGCACCCGATCACGTCACGGTTCCCCGGATCGAGCACCGTGTACGTGAACCCTGTGCGATTGTCGAAGTCCGTGGCGTGCCGTTCGAGGTCGGCGCGATTTTCGTCCGCGGTCATCTCTCGCGGCCACGATCCCCACGGGAACCCGGGCGTCTCCCGGATGTGCTCCAGCGACGAAGTCCAGGCGTCGTAGTCCTGCTCGTTGTGCTCGGGCCCGAGCGGTTCGAGAACGAAATCGGAGGTCTCGAGCCGCAGCGGGACGACGAAGTCCGGCGGGACGAACTCGGCCATGAACCGAGTCTATGTCCCGCGGCAGGATCCGAAATCTCCGGGCCGCGCGCCGAGCGCCGGGTCAGACTTCGATCAGCAGCGCGTCGCCGTGCCCGCCGCCGGAGCAGATGGCGGCGAGGCCGAGGCCGCCGCCGTCGCGACGGAGCTCGTTGATCATCGTCGCGACGATCCGACCGCCGCTGGCGCCGATCGGATGCCCGAGCGCGACGGCGCCGCCGTTGACGTTGGCGATCTCGGGGTCGGCACCGAGCATCTTCACGGAGTTGACCGCGACCGACGAGAACGCCTCGTTGACCTCGACCCGCTTCACGTCGCCGATCGACTTGCCCGCCTTCGCGAGCGCCTGCATGCCGGCGTTCGCCGGCGTGCGCGCGAGGTACGCGAACTCGTCCGCGACGTAGCCCTGCGCGACGACGGTCGCGAGCGGCTCGAGCCCGCGGCGCTTCGCAAACTCCTCCGAGCAGACGACGACGCACGACGCACCGTCGTTGACGCCGGGCGCGTTGCCGGCGGTGATCGTCCCCTCGGGATCCATGACCGGCTTCAGCGACGCGAGCTTCTCGAGCGTGGTGTCGCGCCGGATTCCCTCGTCGGCCGTGACGTCGCCGACCGCGACGATCTCGTCGTCGAAGAAACCGCTGTCCTGCGCACGCGCGGCGCGCTCGTGCGAGCGCAGCGCCCAGCGGTCCTGCTCCTCGCGCGAGATCTCGAGCTCGCGCGCGACGCGCGCCGCCTGCTGCACCATGTGCTGCTCGTCGAAGGTCGAGCGCAGCCCATCCCAGATCATCAAGTCGACGAGCGTCGCGTCGCCCATCCGGTAGCCGAACCGTCCCTTCAGGAGCGCGTAGGGCGCGTTCGACATCGATTCCATCCCCCCGGTCACCACGACCTCGACGTCGCCGGCGCGGATCATCGAGTCGGCGATCTCGATCGCGCGGATCGACGACGCGCAGACCTTGTTGATCGTGTCCGCGGGCACTTCGACCGGCAGCCCCGCGCCGATCGCGGCCTGCCGCGCGGGCGCCTGACCGGCGCCGGCCTGCAGCACCTGGCCCATGATCACGTACTCGACCTCGCGCCCCTCGAGCCCGATCCGCTCGAGGCCGGCGCGAATCGCGATCGCGCCGAGCTCGGTTGCCGGCACGTCCTTCAGGCCGCCGCCGAGGCGGCCGAACGGGGTGCGGACAGCGGAGACGATGACCGTGCGGCTCACGCCGCCCAATCTAGCCGTGGGATGTCCGAACGACGCGCTTGTGCAGTCGCAGGACGCCGCGGCCGTAGTCGATCGTCACGACGTCGAACTGGCTGAGCATGTCGGAGCCGAGCAGCCCCTGAACACCGCCGTCGGCATTCCCGAACGGCAGGTTCGCCTCGACGACCGTCGTCGAGGGCAGCTTGACCCTGCCGACCTGCCAGTGCTTGACGACGATGGTCTGCACCTTCGTCACATTCGTGATCCCCGCGACGCGGTGGCTGTCGCCCGTCGTGTGGACGCCGAGCTTCTTCGCGACGGCGGAGTCGACGAGCGACTGCGATGCGCCCGTGTCGAGCGCGAAGGTGAACGGCCCCTTGCCGTCGATCGTCACCGGCACGAGCGCGATCACCTGCTTGCCGTGCTTGAGCACCTTGATCGCGATGTTCAGCGTTCCGTCGGCGCTGCGCAGCGGCACTGTCGCCGTCGACGTCGAACCGCCGCCGCAGCCCGCGGCGAGCAGCGCCACGAACGCGAGCGTGAGCGGCAGCGCCTTCACGCCCTGTTGAACGGCTCAGCGGGCGAAGGAGATACCCGGCTCGAGGCGGGCGGCGAACGCGACGAGCAGGCGTACGACGTTCTCGACGTCGGCGAGCTCGACGACCTCGACCGGCGTGTGCATGTACCGGAGCGGGATCGACACGAGCCCGGTCGCGATGCCGAGCCGGCTGAGATACATCGCGTCGGCGTCGGTGTTCGTGTGGCCGCGCGACACCTCGACGGAGACCGCGATCCCCTCGGCCTCCGCGGTCTCGTACAGCAGCTCGAAGATCGCCGGGTGCATCGACGGCCCTCGCATGAGCGCCGGACCGCCGCCGAGGCGGTGGTCGCCCTCGTCCTCGACGTCGGCGCCGCGGACGTCGGAGGCATGGGTGACGTCGACGGCGATCGCGACCGCAGGTTCCAGCGCGAATGCGGCGGTGCGCGAGCCGGCGAAATCGCCGACCTCCTCCTGCACGGCCGCGACGCCGGCCACGTCGCCCGGTGCGCCGCCGGCCTCCGCGACGCGACGCGCGACCTCGAGCGCGACGTACGAGCCGAGGCGGTTGTCGAGCGAGCGCGAGGCGATGCGGCCGTTACGAAGCTCGAGCGGCGCGCCGGCGACGATCGCGGCGTCGCCCGGCCGGACGACCGTGCGCGCCTCCTCGCCGTTCTTCGCACCGATGTCGACGAACAGGTCGCTGAAGTCGTACGCCTTCGGGTCGTCGCCGCGGCGAGTCTTCTGCTTGCGGGCAGCCACGATGCCGGGTACACGGCCGTCGCGCGTCAGCACCTCGACGCGTTGCGACACGACCGTGCGCGGGTCGAAGCCGCCGAGCTGCCGGATCGCGAGCATCCCGTCGTCGGCGACGTGCGTGACCACGACGGCGATCTCGTCGATGTGCCCGACGATCGCGAGCAGCGGCCCGCCGGCCGTGCCCCGCACGCGCACCCACGACGAGCCGAGCACGTCGCCCGACACCTCGCCGAACGCACGCGCCGCGTCGCGCCACACCTGAGCGGCGAGCTCCTCCTGCCCGGACGGGCCGGGCGCGTTCAACAGCTGCTCGAGCGTCTCCGGGATCCCGGTCATTGCGACCGACTGTAACCGTGCCGCGTTAGCGTCCCGCCGTGCAGCTGTACGTTCTCGACGAGCTCTACGCGGTCGCGCGTCTCGAACCCGACGCGGCGCTCCCGGACTGGACACGCGGCGGCCATTTCTGGTCGATCACGCGCTCCGATTCGGAGCTGTCGGTCGTCTGCAGGCAGGACGACGTGCCGCCCGAGGTGAGCGCGGAGCGCGGCTGGTGCGCGTTCGAGCTCGCCGGCCCCCTCGACTTCTCGCTCACGGGGGTGGTCGCGTCGCTCGTCGTGCCGCTCGCCGAAGCCGATATCCCGCTGTTCGTCGTGTCGACCTTCGAGACGGACTACGTCCTCGTCCGCGAGCACGACCTGCACCGCTCGGTCGAGGCACTCACCTCTGCGGGGCATTCCGTCGACGGCTGAGACGCGCTAATCTCCGACGACATGACGTCCCTCCCGCGCACCTGGTGGTCCTGGCGACACGAGCCGTGCGGGAGCGTGCGCTAGCGAAGCAGCGCCGAACAGCCCGCACCGCTCGACCCCGGCTCCGGAAGGAGCCTTTTTCATGCCCCCACAACGATCAGACACAGCCGAAATCGCAACCGACCTTCTCACCCCGCTCGGGGCGTACCTGCGGCTGCGCGAGGGCGCGGCCGGCGCCTTCCTGCTGGAGTCGGTGGAGCGCGGGCGGCTCGGCAACCACTCCTTCGTCGGCCGCGGCTCCCGGCTCGTCGGCTTCGACGAGGCCGAACGGCTCGGCGAGCCGGTGGTCGGCTACCTCGGCTACGACGTCGTCACCCGGCTCGAGCCCACGGTCGAGCTGCCGGAGAACGGCCCCGGCTTCCCGGAGAGCCTGTTCGTCGTGCCCGAGGTACTGGTCCGCTTCGACCACGGCCGCGGCGTCGCCGAGATCCTGCTCGGCGACCCGTCGGCGCTCGACGGCCCGCAGCCCGACCTGCCGCGCGGCACCGGCACCCGCGGCGAGCTCCGCCGGTTCCCCGAGCGCGACGAGCACCTGCGCCGGGTCGAGCGCGCGCAGGAGCACATCCGCGAGGGCGACGTCTTCCAGGTTGTGATCTCCCAGCGCGCCGAGCGGCCGACCTCCGCGAGCGCATGCGAGCTCTACCGCGCGCTCCGGCGCGTCAACCCGTCTCCGTATCTCTTCCTGCTGGAGCTCGAAGACGTCGCGCTCGTCGGCAGCTCGCCCGAGACGGTCGTCAAGTGCGACGGCAGCCGCGCCGCGCTCAACCCGATCGCCGGCACGATCGCGCCGGGCGAGGGCGACGCCGAGACGTTGCTCGCCTCGGAGAAGGACCGGGCCGAGCACGTGATGCTCGTCGACCTCGGCCGCAACGACCTCTCGCGCGTCTGCAAGCCGGGCACCGTGCAGGTCGACCGGTTCATGTCGCCGGAGCGGTACTCGCACGTGACGCACCTCGTCTCGGAGGTGGTCGGCGAGCTCCGCGACGACGTGACGCCGTTCGATCTGCTGCGCGCGTGCTTCCCGGCAGGCACCGTGTCGGGGGCGCCGAAGGTGCGCGCGATGCAGATCGTCTCGGAGCTCGAGCAGCAGGCGCGCGGCATCTACGCCGGCGCGGTTGGCTATGTGCTGCCAGACGAGCGCGCGATGGACACGTGCATCGCGATCCGAACCCTCGTGCTGCGCGACGGGATCGCATACCTCCAGGCCGGAGGTGGCATCGTTGCAGACTCCGATCCGGCCGACGAGCACCAGGAGTGCCTGAACAAGCTCGCCGCGCTCGAGCGGGCGATCGACCTGGCGGAAAGCGACGCATGATCCTGCTCGTCGACAACTACGACTCCTTCACGTACAACCTCGCGCATCTGTTCGGCGCGCTCGGCGCCGAGGTGACCGTGCTGCGCAACGACGAGGTCGACCCGGACGCCGCGGAGCGGCTCGCTCCCTCCCATCTCGTCATCTCCCCCGGCCCCGGCCGGCCCGCCGACGCCGGCGCGTCGAAGGCGATCGTCGAGCGGCTCGCGCCGACGACGCCGACACTCGGCGTCTGCCTCGGTCACCAGGCGATCGTCGAGGTGTTCGGCGGCGAGGTCGGCTACGCGCGCGAGCTGCTGCACGGCAAGGCGAGCCCGGTCCGCCACGACGGCACGGGCCTCTTCGCCGGACTGCCGCAACCGTTCGACGCCGGGCGGTACCACTCGCTCGCCGCGACGCGCGTGCCGGACGAGCTCGAGCCGTCGGCGTACGCCGACGACGGCGAGGTGATGGCCGTCCGCCACCGGTCGTTGCCCGTGGTCGGCGTCCAGTTCCACCCCGAGTCCGTCCTCACGCCCGACGGCCCGCTGCTCGCGCGCAACTTCCTGGCAGGGCAGTTGTGATTCAGGACCTGATGGCGCGCGTGCTCGACGGGCACGACCTGACGCGCGAAGAGGCGCGCGAGGCGATGCAGCAGATCATGGCGGGCGACGCGACGCAGGCGCAGATCGCGGGCTTCCTCATCGCGCTCCGGGCGAAGGGCGAGACCGCGAACGAGATCGCCGGCTGCGCCGAGGCGATGCGCGACCACGTCCTGCCGGTGCAGCCGCAGCGAGCCGACCTCGTCGACACGGCTGGGACGGGCGGCGACGGCAAGAGCACGATCAACATCTCGACGGCCGCGGCACTC
>JAICLU010000177.1 GCA_025925195.1 Thermoleophilia bacterium | reverse complement strand
GCCGTGGTCGCGGATCAACCGGACGAGAGCATCGACGAGGCGTGCGCCGCCGCCGCGCGGAATCGGCATGCCGCCCTCCTGGACGGCGACCGCGATCACCTGCGTCATGAAGCCCGACGTCGCGGCGTCCGGCCCGAGGCCCGTGTGCAGCACCCACGGTGCGAGCACCCCGTGCGCGCGCTCTGAGGCAAATGTGTCGGTGAGCCAGTCCCGGCTCGTCTGCAGGAGCTCGCCGGTGAACGCCGCAGCACCGCCGCGACCGAGCCTCCGGAGCGCTTTCGCGCCGAACGCGAGCCCCGAGGGCGACCAGAGCTCGGTGCCGAGCACGCCGAATGCGAGGTCCGCGTTCGGGAAGAACCGCTCGAGCACGCCGTGCCATTCCCCACCCAGCTCGCGCGCGTTGCCTTCGGCGTCGCGCAGCAGAAATGCAGCCTCGCCGTCCGGGAACGCCGTCGCGGTCGGGAGGTTGGTGTTCAGGTACTCGAGGCCGCGCGCGGCGAGGTCGTCCGCGAGCTGCGCGTACGCGCCGCCGCCCACCCAGAGGGGATGCCACGCGCTGAAGACGTCGTGCAGGTAACCGGGCTGCGTGATCTCGTCCGTCTTGATCGCGCCGCCGAACCAGTCGTTTCGCTCGAGGACGCAGACACGCCAGCCGCCCTTCGCGAGCAAGGCGGCGCAGGCGAGCGAGTTGATGCCGCTCCCGACGACGACCGCGTCGTGCTCAGCCATGAGCGAGCTCGCGAAACTCGTCGTCGCTGACGAGACTGCGCTGCTGTACGGCGCGTGCCTTCACCTTGGCGAGCACCTCGGCGCGCTTCTCCTCGGGCACGTCGAGCCCGAGCTCGGCGGCCTTGATCCGGATCGAGTCGAGGCCGCTCTTCTTGCCGAGGACGATCCCCCGCTGGGCGCCGACGAGCTCGGACGAGTACGGCTCGATCGAGGGCGGGTCGTGGAACTGCGAAGCGACCGCACCGGACTCGCGCCGGAAGAGCGTCTCGCCCGTCACAGGCTTCCACGGCTCGAGCGCGTAGCCGGAGAGCTCCTGCACGCGCGCGCTGACGGCGCGGATGCGATCGAGCTGCAGGTTGGACTCGACGCCGTACAGCGCCCGGAGCGTCAGTGCGGCCTCGCCGAGATTGGCGTTGCCGGCGCGCTCGCCCATGCCGTTGATCGTCCCGTGCACCCAGGTCGCGCCGGCACGGACGGCGGCGACTGCGGACGCCGTCGCGAGGCCGAAGTCGTTGTGCCCGTGGAAGTGCACGGGGACGTCGCCCCCGACCCACTCGACCGTCTTGCCGACGAGGTCGGCGACCGCCTCGGGCGACGCGATTCCCAGCGTGTCGACGACGACGACCTCGCGCGCGCCGGCCTCGACCGCGGACTTGTACACACGCTCGTAGAAATCGGGCTCGGCGCGTGTCGAGTCGACGCCGAAGAACGCGGCGAGGATCCCGTGCTCCGCGGCGAAGCGCATCGCGCTCGTGATCCGGCCGAGCATCTTCTCGCGGTCGACTCCGATCGCGTTCAGCTTCAGATCCGAGATCGGCGACTCGATCACCGACGCGGGGACGCCGAGCTCGACGAGCGCCTCCAGGTCGGCCGGCACGGCACGCGAGAAGCCCCAGACCTGGGCCCGCAGCCCCGCCTCGGAGACGAGCTTCACGGCGTCCCAGTCGTCCTGCGACACGCGTGGGAAGCCGGCCTCGATTCGGTCGATCCCGAGCTCGTCGAGCAGCCGCGCGATCTCGAGCTTCTGCTCGGGGTCGAGCACGACGCCGACCGTCTGCTCGCCGTCGCGGAGCGTCGTGTCGTACAGACCGACGTGGCCGCCGATCGCATGGTCGTCGTTCAACGCACCTGTCCAGATCTCGGCGTCAGCCACAGCGCACCACTCCGTCCGGGAAGGCGGACAGCTTCTCGGCTCCGTCCGCGGTGATCAGGAAGTTGTCCTCCACGCGCAGCCCGCCGCCGCCGGGCCAGTACACGCCGGGCTCGATCGCGAGCACGAGCCCCGCCGCGAAGTCGCCCTGGTCGGCAGCCTGGTGCGGGTACGGCGGCTCGTGCGCGCGGGCGCCGACGCCGTGGCAGATCGGGTGCGTCGGCTGGCCCGCATACCCCATCCGGTCGAGTCCCGCCCGGACGTTCCTGTCCAGCTCGGCCATCGACCGTCCGGGTGAGCAGCCCTCGATCGCCGCCGCGTAGACCTCGAGCAGGCCGGCCTCGAGCTCCGCGTATTCCGGCTTCAGATCGCCCACCACCAGGTTCTTCGTGTGGTCGGCCCAGTACCCGTCGGCGCAGACCCAGATCTCGAACAGCACCGGCTCGCCCTCGACGACCGGCAGGTCGCCCGTCGCCGTGAACGTCTTGATCCCGCGCCCGGCCCACACGAGCGAGAACGGCAGCGCGAGCTCGACGTCGTCGCGCGCGGTGCCCTCGCCGTGCACATGGCCCTGCCAGAGCGCCGCGACCTGCGACTCCGCGAGCCCCGGCTCGAGGCGCGAACGAACGTACTCCATCGCGTCGGCTGCGATCTCGTTCGCGATGCGCAGACGTGCGACCTCCTGCTCGGTCTTGATCGCGCGCGCGCGCGCGAGCAGCGGCGCCGCGTCGGCGGCCTCGGGGAACGCGTCGAACCAGCCCTTCGTGAACGTCGTCGGCTCGCCGACCATCCGGTCGGCGGCCTGCGTGCCGAGCGAGAGCTCGAGCCCGACGCGGCCGTAGCCGCGTGCCACGTCGACGGCAGCGTCGAGCGTGCGCGCGAACGGCGGCCGCGGGTCGTCGTCGGCGTAGCCGCGGATGAACCGCACGTCCTGCGTCCACGCCGTGCGCGCCGCGTCCTCCTCCGACGCCTCGAGACAGATCAGCGTGGGCTCTCCGTCGCGCGGGAAGACGCACGCGTCGTAGCCCTTCATCCCCCAGAAGTTCGTCAGGTAGAGGACGTTGTCGGGCGCACGCACGACGAGCGCGTCGAGTCCCTCGTCCGCCATGAGCGAGCGGACGCGCTCCAGCTTCGCCCCGTCCTTCGCCCAGGACATCACCGGTCGGCGTCGACCATCATCCGGATCAGCTCCTCGAAGCGGACGGTCGGCTCCCACCCGAGCTGCGCCTTCGCCTTCGAGTAGTCGCCGATCAGCTCATCGACCTCCGCGGGCCTGATGTAGCGCTCGTCCACCTCGACGTACTGCTGCCAGTCGAGGCCCGCATGACCGAACGCCACCTCGAGGCACTCGCGCACCGAATGCGTCTCGTTCGTCGCGAGCACGTAGTCGTCCGGCTCCTCCTGCTGCAGCATCCGCCACGCGCCCTCCATGTAATCGCGGGCGTACCCCCAGTCGCGCTTCGCGTCGAGGTTGCCGAGGCGCAGCTTGTCGGTCTCGCCGCGCAGGATCTGCCCGACGCCGAGCGTGATCTTCCGCGTGACGAAGTTCTCGCCCCGGCGCGGCGACTCGTGGTTGAAGAGGATCCCGTTCGTCGCGTGCATCCCGTACGACTCGCGGTAGTTGCGGGTGATCCAGTAGCCGTAGACCTTGGCGACGCCGTACGGGCTGCGCGGGTAGAACGGCGTCGTCTCGCGCTGCGGCACCTCGACGACCTTGCCGAACATCTCGCTCGACGAGGCCTGGTAGAAGCGGCAGTGCAGGTCGCCCTCGCGGATGGCGTCGAGCAGCCGCAGGACGCCGGTCCCGACGACATCGGCGGTGTACTCCGGCACGTCGAAGCTGATGTGCACCTGACTCTGCGCGCCGAGGTTGTAGACCTCGTCCGGCCGGATCGTGCGCATCAACTGGTTGAGGACCGAGCTGTCGCCGAGGTCTCCGTAGACAAGTTCGAGCTCACCCTGCAGGTGGTCGATGCGCGACCGGTTGAACGTGCTCGAGCGGCGCACCATCCCGTACACCTCGTAGTCCTTCTCGAGCAGGATCTCGGCGAGATACGAGCCGTCCTGGCCGGTGATCCCGGTGATGAACGCTTTCTTCTTGTTCACCACCGCACCCGCGGCGGGGCGGGCTCGCCGTGCGCCTCCTGCCAGGACACGACCGGGTTGCGCAGGACGCCGATCTTCTCGATCTCGGCCTCGATCACGTCGCCCGGCTTGAGGTACCACGCGCCAGGGTCCTCGCTGAAGCCGGCCACGCCGGAGACGGTGCCGAGCGAGAGGACGTCACCCGCGCTGAAGCCGAGCGCCGAGTAGTGCGACAGCACTTCCGGCACGCTCGTCGACATGTGGTTCATGTTCGAGACCTGCCGCGACTCGCCGTTGACGCGCAGCTCCATGTTCAGCTCGTGCGGGTCGCCGACCTCGTCGGGAGTGACGATCCACGGGCCGAGCGGGCAGAACGTGTCGATCGCCTTGCAGAAGCTGAAGACGCCGCTGATCATCTCCCGGCGCTGGATGTCGCGTGCCGTGATGTCGTTGAAGATCACGTAGCCCGCGACATAGTCCATCGCCTGCTCGGGACCGAACCACTTCGCGTCCTTG
>JAICLU010000204.1 GCA_025925195.1 Thermoleophilia bacterium | reverse complement strand
GCCCGGCCCGTAACTAGGGCTCGCGACGCCGGCCCGGCCACGCGCCGGTGAGCCAGGCGAAGCCGGTCGCGCCTGCGCGGTCGATGAGCGCCTTGACGCCTCCGAAGACCGCGCCTTCGGCCGCGGCCGCAAGCACGACCTCGTGCCAGCCCGTGCTTTCGTCCGTTGCCTTCGGCGCCTCTTCCTGGTGCCTGACAACGCTCCATACGCGCTTGAAGATCCTGCGCGCGAGCAGGCCGCCGAGCACGCTGACGATCAGCCCGAAGGGTTTGTAGATCAGCCTGGCCACGGCAAGCCGCTTCCCGGAATCACGTGGGCCGACACTAGTCGGCCCTGTCGGGCAGGGTCGGCTGGTCCGTGGGATAGACGCCGACGGCGAAGCCGTACATCGTCTCGCCGAACCGCGGAAGCTGGTCGAACTCTGTCACCAGCTCCGCCATTCGCTGCCAGAACTCCGACGCCTGCGCCTCCGAGATCCGGGCGTGCCGGAGGAAGCCCCAGAGCTTTCCGTCTCTGAACGCTGCGGCCGACTCTCCGGCCGCGACCTCGAAGTCGTTGAAGTCCCGGGGCATCTCGTCACCTTCTGGGCCACGCTCTACCCCGACGTAGAAGATGCGCGCCGTGCGCCCGTAGAATCGCTCCTCGATTGCCCGCACCCGCCGGGTCCTCACCACCTGTACCAGCCCGGCGTCGGCGAGCACCTTGACGTGGTGGGCGATGGTGCTCTTGGGCCGCTCAAGCGCGACCGCGAGCTCGGTCACCGTCGCCGCCCGCTCGTGGAGGAGGCCGAGAATCGTTGTGCGAACGACGTGGCTGAGCGCCTTGACCTGGGACGGCGTCGTGAGCGCGATCCGGTCGGCGAGGTCGTAGCCCGGAGGAGTCGTGTTCAGCTCGGTCATTTCGTGAACAGACTAACACTGTAGTATGTTCCAACTTTACGGATCAAACACAGGAGAGTCGCAATGCCCGAGGTAGTCGTCTATCACCACGTCCAGGGTCTGACCGACGGAGTGCGGTTGTTCGCCGACCGGCTGCGGGAGGCCGGGCACACCGTGCACACGCCCGACATGTTCGACGGACGCACATTCGCGACGCTCGAGGACGGCATGGCGTTCGCGCGGGCGGAGGGATTCGGTGCTCTGGCCGAGCGCGGCGTGGCCGCCGGCGAGGAGATCGGTTCCGAGGCGGTTTACGCGGGCTTTTCCTTCGGCGTCATGCCTGCCCAGCAGCTCGCACAGACGCGGCCCGGCGCCCGGGGAGCGCTGCTCATGTGCTCGTGCTTGCCCACCTCCGAGTTCGGCGGCGACTGGCCTGACGACGTCCCGGTGCAGGTGCACGGAAAGGAGGGCGACGAGTTCTTCGCCGAAGACCTCGAGGCCGCCCAGGCGCTCGTCGGCTCGACCGATAGGGCCGAGCTCTTCCTCTATCCGGGAGAAGAGCATCTCTTCGCCGACTCGTCGCTCCCCGCCTACGACCCCGACGCTGCAAGGCTGCTCACAGAGCGGGTGCTGGCGTTCCTCGAAGCGGTCTAGCTTCGGCGCGGGTCGCCCTCGACGACGCCGTGCGGCTCGCCGTAGTCGGCGAGCAGTTCGAGGAACGGCACGGCATCGAATGACTCCGGGCCGAGGACGCCCGTCCCCTGCCACGCGCCGGAGGCGAGCAGCTCGAGGGCGATGACCGGGTTGATGGCCGTCTGGAGAACGACCGCCTGGTGCCCGTACTCCCGCATCGTCTGCTCGTTGTCGGCGACGTGGTAGAGATAGACGGCTCCGTCGCCGCCGTCCTTGCGCTTCCCGGTCACGAGCGTGCCGGCGCAGGTCTTGCCGCTCATCCGGTCACCCAGCGTGGCGGGATCGGGCAGTGCGGCCGCGACCATGTCGCGCGGCGCGACCTCCACGTCGCGCACCTTCACCGGCTGGGTCGAGTCGAGCCCGAGCTTGTGCAGCGTGCGGAGCACGTCGATAAACTCGGCGCCGAGGCCGTACTTGAAGGTGACGCGCCTGCAGTCGATCTCGCGCGGCACGAGCACCACTTCCTCGTGCTCGACGTTTACGCACTCGATCTCGCCGATCCCGTCGGGGAACTCGAACAGCTCCGGCTCGGAGAACGGCTCGGTGGTGTAGAAGCCGCGCTCCTTCTCCCAGATCAGCGGCGGGTTCAGGCACTCCTCGATCGTCGTCCAGATCGAGAAGGTCGGTGCGAAGTCGTAGCCCTCGACGACGAGGTCCGCGCCGTCGCGAACGGCGACCTCGTCGATCTCGTCGAAGAGGTGGTCGGCGGCGTAGCGGGCGAAGACGTCGGCGAGCCCTGGCTCGACGCCGATGCCGGCCAGAGCCAGCAGCCCACGTTCACGCCAGCGCTCGTGCCGGTCGAACTCCTCCTCGCCCAGCAGGACGTTCGGGCCCGACAGCGTCATCGCCATGTCGAGATAGGTGCACCCGTAGTCGAAGGCGGCGTCGAGGATCGGCGGGTTGAAGCGCGGGTCGGCGGCGTTGAGGACGGCATCCGCCTCGGTCTCGCGAAGGAGAGCGACGAGCGCCTCGCGATCGCCCGCGTCCACCTGGGCCGCAGAGAAGCGGTCGTCTCCCTCGCGCTGCACGACGGCAGCCGGACGCGCCGGATCGAGGTCGGCGAACGTGACGTGCTCGAAGAAGTCCCGCCGTCGCGCAACAGCCGCAGTCGCAGCCCCAACCGCGCCCGATCCGACCACGAGCACCTTCATCAGCGGCGCCGGATCAACGTCACGCCCTCGCGAAACGGGAGAAGGACCGCCTCGACGCGATCGTCGCGCAGGACGTGCTC
>JAICLU010000095.1 GCA_025925195.1 Thermoleophilia bacterium | reverse complement strand
CGTTCCTTCCACAACGGCTGCCGGGGTCGGCACGCGGACGGCGAGCGGGGTGCGTTCGAGCAGCCAGAACGACGCTTCGATCGTCGGCCCGACCGAAAGCGCGAAGATGACCGTGCCCGCGCCGAACGTGCCGCCGAGGACGATGCCGACCGCGAGCGCGCACAGCTCGAGCGTGCCGCGGACGATCCCGACGCGAAAACGTGTCCGCCGCGCGCCGACGAGCATCAGCGTGTCGCGCGGCCCGGCACCGAAGTCGGCGCCGATGTAGAACGCCGACGCCGGCCCGATCAGCGCGATCCCGACGAGGAGCAACGGCACCCGCACACCGAGCCCGTCGTGCGAGAGGTGCGTCACGGCTCCGATCGCCGTCAGTCCCTGGATGAACGTTCCGACGAGCACCGCATTCGCGACGGTGCCGAGCCCGGGCGCGCCGCCGAGCGACCAGGCGAGCAGCAGGACGAGCAGGCCGACGGCGACGTTCGCCATCCCGAACGACAGCGGCGTGTGCCGCGAGAGGCCCTGGTTGAGGACGTCCCAGGGCGACAGTCCGAGCTTCGACTCGAGGATCATCACGATCGCGAGCGCGAACAGGAAGAGGCCGAGCAGGAGGCTGCCGCCGCGCGCGACGCGCCCGCCGCGCACGACCGGGTGCGTGCGGTGCACCCCGCTAGAGGCCGAACGGATTGAACGGCTTCGGGCTCGTCGAGACGAGGACGCCCTTCGTCTCGAGATAGAGGTCGAGCGTCTCGATCGACAGCTCGCGCCCGAAGCCCGACTGCTTGTAGCCGCCGAACGGGATGCCGGGGAACGCGGTGAACGGCATGTTGATGCCGACCATCCCCGACTTGATCCGCGCCGCGACGCGATGGCCGCGCGCCGGGTCGCCCGTCCACACCGTCGCGAAGAGCCCGTACCTGACGTCGTTGGCGATCCGGATCGCGTCCTTCTCGTCCTGGAACGGGATGACCGAGACGACCGGGCCGAAGATCTCCTCCTGCGCGACCTCCATCGAGTTCTGCACGTTCGCGAGCACCGTCGGCCGGTAGAAGGCGCCTGCACCGTCGGGCAGCTCGCCGCCCGCCACGAGCTCGGCGCCCTCGGCGACGCCGCGCTCGACGAAGCCGTGCACGCGCTCGCGGTGCGCGGTCGAGATGAGCGAGCCGATCTGCGTCTCGGCGTCGAGCGGATCGCCGACGCGCAACTGCGTCGCGTACTCCGCGAACCGCGTCACGAACTCGTCGTACAGCGACTGTTCCACCAGCACCCTCGACCGGGCCTCGCAGCTCTGGCCGGCCGCGTAGTAGATCGACCAGACCGAGCTCGGGATCGCGTCGTCGAGGTTCGCGTCGGCGAACACGAGATTCGGGCTCTTGCCGCCGAGCTCGAGCGTCAGCCGCTTGATCGGCTCCGAGCAGAGCCGCATGATCTCGCCGCCCGTCTTCGTCGAGCCGGTGAACGCGACCTTGTCGACGCCCGGATGCTTGACGAGATACGCGCCCGTTCCCGGCCCGTCGCCGGGGATGACGTTGATCGCACCGGCCGGGAAGCCGACCTCGCTCGCGAGCTCTGCGATGCGCAGCACGCTCAGCGGCGTCAGCGGATCCGGCTTCAGGACGACGGAGCAGCCGGCGGCGAGTGCAGGCGAGAGCTTCCACACCGACATGAGCAGCGGGTAGTTCCACGGGACGATCTGCGCCGCGACGCCGACCGGCTCCTTCAGCGTGTAGCTGAGGAGCGAGCCGCCGATCGGGTTCGAGCGTCCGCCGATCGTGCCGAGCACCGACGCGAAGAAGCGGAAGTTCTCGGCGGCGCCTGCCACCTCTGCCTTGACGGACGAGATCGCCTTGCCGACGTTGCGCGACTCGAGCTCGGCGAGCTCCTTGCGGTTCGCGACGATCGCGTCGGCCAGCGCGTGCAGTAGGCGGGAGCGCTCGGTCGGCGGCGTGCGGCCCCACGGGCCCTCGACCGCTGCGCGCGCGGCCTCGACGGCGCGGTCGACGTCGGCCTCGCCCGCCATCGCGGCGCGGGCGAGCACCTCGCCGGTCGCGGGCTCGACGACGTCGCGCACCTCGCCCGACGCCGGCTCGACGACCTCGCCGTCGATGAAGAGGCCGTGCTCGCTGCCTGTCGCGACCGCCATCGGAGGCGAATCCTATGCGACGAGGCCGGATCCGAAACCGGGGAACTCGTTTGCGTTTGGCGGAAGAAGGAGAGATGATCGGATCCGAGAAGAGAGGAGCCTCATGGCCGGAACGATCGACGTCCACGCAGCCCGCATTCCCGACCGCGACAAGCTCGTCGAGCTGCTCCACGAGCACGGCCTCGACGCGAAGCCCCACGGCGAGCTGGAGATCGAAGTCCCGTGCGGCGACGAGGAGACCGCGTGCGACGAGCTGCTCGCCTACGTCGAAGGCGTCGTCATGGACCTCGGCGCGACGATGATCCCGATCAAGCACGACGGCGTCATCTACCTGCGCCCGCCCACGAGTTAGCTCAACGCAGCCGCGGGTAGCCCCGCTCTGTGGCCGAGCTGCAGCCGATCGCGCTCACCGTCAACGGCGAGCACCATTCGCTCGTCGTCGACACGCGCACGTCGCTGCTCGACCTGCTGCGCGAGCATCTCGGCCTGACCGGCTCGAAGAAGGGCTGCGACCACGGGCAGTGCGGCGCGTGCACCGTCCTCCTGGACGGCCGCCGCGCAAATGCGTGCCTCGCGCTCGCGGTCGCACACGACGGCGCCGACGTCGTGACGGTCGAGGGACTCGATCACCCGCTGCAGGACGCCTTCGTCGAGCGCGACGCGTTCCAGTGCGGGTACTGCACGCCGGGGCAGCTGTGCTCGGCGGTGGGAATGCTCGACGAGGCGGAGCGCTGGGACGAGCGTCTGGACGCCGACTACGTCCGCGACCGGATGAGCGGCAACATCTGCCGCTGCGGCGCGTACCCCAACATCGTCGCCGCGATCGAGGACGTGGCGTAGTGGAGCCGTTCACGTACCGGCGGGCGTCCTCGACCGAGGACGCGCTCGCGACGCACGGATCGGCGACGCGCGGCGCGAAGTTCCTCGGCGGCGGCACGAACCTCGTCGACCTGATGCGACTCGGCGTCGAGACACCGTCGGAGCTCGTCGACGTCTCGCGGCTCGAGTGCTCGATCGACGCGGGCGAGGACGGCGGCCTGCGTATCGGCGCCGGCGTCCGCAACAGCGAGCTCGCAGCAGACCGGCGCGTGCGGTCGCGTTACCCCGCGCTCGCGCAGGCGCTGCTCGCCGGTGCGTCGGGGCAGCTGCGCAACCTGGCCACCACGGGCGGCAACCTGCTGCAGCGCACCCGCTGCCCGTACTTCCAGGACGTCACGAAGCCGTGCAACAAGCGCGAGCCCGGCAGCGGCTGTCCGGCGCGCGAGGGCGAGCACCGGAACCTCGCGATCGTCGGTCATTCCGAGCACTGCGTCGCGACGCACCCCTCCGACATGGCGGTCGCCCTTGCCGCCTTCGACGCCGTCGTGCACACCTCGCGCCGCGCGATCCCGCTCGTCGACTTCCACCGCCTGCCGGAAGACGAGCCGTGGCGCGACACGGTGCTCGAGCCGGACGAGCTGATCGTCGCCGTCGAGGTGCCGCCGCTCGCCGTCGCAGCGCGGTCGACCTACCGCAAGGTGCGCGAGCGCGCGTCGTTCGCGTTCGCGCTCGTGTCGGTCGCGGCCGCGTATGACGGCAACGACATCCGCATCGCCTTCGGCGGGCTCGCGCACAAGCCGTGGCGTGCGTTCGCGGCGGAGGAGGCGATCCGCAGCGGCGCGAGCTTCCGCGATGCCGCGGAGGCGGAGCTGGAGCAGGCGAAGCCCTTGCGGGACAACGCCTACAAAGTCGAGCTCGCGGCCCGGACGCTCGTGCGCGCGCTCGAGGAGCTGTCGTGAGCGTCGCCCCGACGCGCGTCGTCGGCACGCCCGCCGACCGGCTCGAGGGCCGGGACAAGGTGCAGGGCGAAGCGACGTACGCGTACGAGTACGAGGTCGAGCACGTCGCCTACGCGACGCCGGTCGTCTCGACGATCGCGAAGGGACGCATCCGCTCGATCGACTCCAGCGCGGCGCTCGCCGCCGACGGGGTGATCGCCGTGCTGACGTGGGAGAACGCGCCGAAGCTCCCGAAGGCCGAGGGCGAGCTCGCGATCCTGCAGAGCCCGCAGGTCTCGTATCGCGGCCAGATCGTCGGCGCGGTGGTCGCCGAGAGCTACGAGGCGGCGCGGCACGCCGAGCTCCTCGTCCGATTCGAGTACGACGTAGAGGAGCACGACGTCGAGCTGCGCGCCGATCACCCGACGCTCTACAAGCCGGGCAAGGTCAACCCGGAGTTCCCGACCGACACCGAGGAAGGCGACGTCGAGCGCGCGCTCGAGGAGGCGGCACACGCGATCGACGAGACGTACACGACGCCGACCGAGCACAACAACGCCATGGAGCCGCACGCCACGATCGCGATCTGGGACGGACCGAGCCTGACGCTGTACGACTCGAACCAGGGCGCGCACGCGCACCGGGAGACCTTCGCGAAGACGTTCGACATGCCGCCGGAGCAGGTGCGCGTGATCGCGCGCCACGTCGGCGGCGGGTTCGGCTCGAAGGGGACGCCGCGGCCCCACGCGGTGCTCGCCGCGCTGGCCGCCCGGCACGTCGAGCGGCCCGTCAAGCTCGCGGTGACGCGACAGCAGATGTTCACGCTCACCGGCTACCGGACGCCGACGATCCAGCGGCTGCGGCTCGGGTGCGACGAGCGCGGCATGCTGACCGCGATCGCGCACGACGTCGTCGAGCAGACGTCGACCGTCGACGAGTTCGCGGAGCAGACCGCGGTCGTGACGCGGATGCTCTACGCGTCGCCGAACCGGCGCACGACGCACCGCCTCGCGCGGCTCGACGTGCCGACGCCGTCGTGGATGCGCGCGCCGGGCGAATGCCCCGGCATGTACGCGCTCGAGTCGGCGATGGACGAGCTCGCGATCGCCGCAGGCATCGACCCGATCGAGCTGCGCATTCGCAACGACCCGGAGATCGATCCGGAGAGCGGCAACCGCTTCTCGACGCGCAACCTCGTCGCGTGCCTGCGCGAGGGCGCCGACCGGTTCGGCTGGAAGCCAGGATCGCGCCGCAACGGGCGGACGCTCGCCGGCCTGGGCGTCGCGGCTTCGACCTACCCCGCGCGGCGAAGGCCGTCGCAGGCGCACGCGCGCCGCAACGGCGACGGCACCTTCACGATGCGGGTCGGCGCCGTCGACATCGGCACCGGCGCGCGCACGGTGCTCGCGCAGATCGCGGCCGACGAGCTCGCGGTCGAGCTCGACCGCATCCACATCGAGATCGGCGACAGCGCCTTCGGCAGCGCGCCGGTCGCGGGCGGGTCGGCGGGCGCGTCGTCGTGGGGAACCGCGGTCGTCCGCGCGTGCCGCCTGCTGCGGGCGGGCGACGAGGACGAGGTGCACGTCGACACGTCCGATTCGGCCGACGCGGAGGAGCCACTCGCGAAGCACGGCTTCGGCGCGATCTTCGTCGAGGCGCACGTCGACGTCGACACGGCCGAGGTGCGCGTCGCGCGGGCACTCGGCGTGTTCGGCGTCGGCCGGATCCTCAATCCGAAGACGGCCCGGTCGCAGTTGATCGGCGGCATGACGATGGGCATCGGAATGGCACTGATGGAGGAGACGCGCGTCGACGGCCGGCTCGGCGCGTTCGTCGACCAGGACCTCGCGATGTACCACGTGCCGGTCAATGCCGACGTGCTCGACGTCGACGCGACGTGGATCGACGAGGACGACCCGCACATCAACCCGATGGGCGCGAAGGGGATCGGCGAGATCGGGATCGTCGGCACGGCGGCGGCGGTCGCGAACGCCGTGCACGACGCGACCGGCGTGCGCGTGCGCGATCTGCCGATCACGCCGGACAAGCTCGTCGGCCGGATCTAGCGCTCGAACAGCGCGGCCTGGCCCTGGCCGACGCCCACGCAGAGCGTGGCGAGGCCGTACCGGCCGCCGCGGAGCTTCAGCTCGTGCAGGAGCTGCACGACGATCCGCGCGCCGCTCATCCCGAGCGGGTGACCGACGGCGATGGCGCCGCCGTTGACGTTGACGGTCTCGGGGTCGAAGCCGAGCTCGCGGATCACGGGGATGCTCTGCGCGGCGAACGCCTCGTTCAGCTCGACGAGGTCGATGTCGGCCGCGGCGACGCCCGTGCGCTCGAGCAGCTTCCGCACCGCGGGCACGGGGCCGATCCCCATCACGCGCGGGTCGACGCCGGCGACCGCACTGCCGACGAAGGCGCCCAGCGGCTCGATCCCCAGCTGCTCTGCCTTCTCTTCGGAGGCGATGACGAGCGCGGCGGCGCCGTCGTTGATCCCGGCCGCGTTGCCCGCCGTGACCGTGCCGCCGGGGCGGAACGCGGCCCGGAGCGCGCCGAGCTTCTCGAGCGTCGTGTCGGGGCGCGGATGCTCGTCGCGCACGACGTCGCCGACCGCCACCAGCTGCTCGTCGAGCCGCCCGGAGTCGGCGGCGGCCGCCCAGCGACGGTGCGACTCGAGGGCGAACGCGTCCTGCTCCTCGCGTGAGACGCCGTAGCGCTCCGCGACGTTCTCGCCCGTCTCGCCCATCGACTCGAGCGGGAACAGCTCTTCGAGCTTCGGGTTCGGGAACCGCCAGCCGAGGTGCGTGTCGTACATCGTCTGGTTGCCGCGCGGGAATGCCTTGTCGGGCTTCGCGACGACGAACGGCGCGCGCGACATCGACTCCACGCCGCCCGCGACGAACAGGTCGCCGTCGCCGACCATCACCGAATGGCAGGCGCCGACGACGGCGGAGAGGCCGGAAGCGCAAAGCCGGTTGACGGTGACGCCGGCGACCGACTCGGGCAGGCCGGCGAGCAGCGCCGCCATCCGGGCGACGTTGCGGTTGTCCTCGCCCGCCTGGTTCGCGCAGCCGAGCCACACGTCCTCGATCTGCTCCGCGGGGACGCCGGAGCGCTCGACGACGGCGCTGATCACGTGCGCGGCGAGATCGTCGGGACGGACGCCGGCGAGCGCGCCGCCGTACCGTCCGATCGGCGTGCGGAGACCGGCGAGGACTACGGCCTTCCTCATTCTGCGAACTCGACCTGCACGTCGCTCCCCGACCGCTCGAGCAGCTCGCGCACGGCCTGCCGTCCCTCGTCGCCGTAATCGCAGGTGAGCTCGTTGACGTACATGCCGACGAAGCGGTCGCCGCGCTCGGTGTCGACGCCGCGGCCGAAGCCGAGCGCGTACTCGAGCGCCTCCTCGCGGTGCGCGAGCGCCGCGTCGATCGACTCGCGGAGGATCTGCGAGACCTCGCGCATCACGTCGGCGCCGAGGTCGCGGCGGATCGTGTTGACGCCGAGCGGCAGCGGCAGCCCGGTCTCGAGCAGCCACCACTCGCCGAGGTCGAGGCACTTCGTCAGGCCGGAGTCGCGATAGGTGAGCTGTCCCTCGTGGATCAGCAGCCCGGCGCGCGCGGCGCCGCTCGCGACCTCGGGCAGGATCTCGTCGAACGGCAGCACACGGTGCGGGAAGTCGCCTCCGAGCGCCATGCGCAGGACGAGGTAGGCCGTCGTCCCGAGCCCGGGAATCACGACCTCCGTCTCGCGCAGCTCGTCGAGCGACAGCAGCTCCTTCGCGACGACGATCGGCCCGTAGCCCGACCCCATGCTCGCCCCGTGCGGAAGCAGCTTGTAACGATTTGCCACAAGCGGGTACGTCGCAAGGGACATGGCCGTCACCTCGAGCCGCCCGTCGAGCGCGCCTTCGTTCAGCGACTGGATGTCGTCGATCACCGGCTCGAACTCGTAGCCGCGTGCGCCGACGGTGCCCGAGGCGAGCCCCCAGAACATGAAGGCGTCGTCGGGATCCGCGCTGAAGCCCACCCTGATCAGCATCCCGGGGACGTTAGTGGCCTACACTCGGGCGGTGTCGAAGGAGCCGCTCTCCGAGGCCATCCAGCACTACCTCCGGGAGATCTACAAGCTCGGACAGGCGGGAAGCCCGGTCTCCGTCACGGCGCTCGCAAAGGCGCAGGGCGTCGCACCCGCATCGGCCTCGGCGATGGTGAAGAAGCTTGCAGCGCTCGGGCTCGCCGAGCATGCGCGCTACCGCGGCTGCACGCTGACGGAGGACGGAGAGCGGGTGGCGCTCGAGGTGATCCGCCATCACCGGCTGCTCGAGCTCTACCTCGCGGAGACGCTCGGCGTTCATGTCGACGACGTCCACGAGGAGGCCGACAAGCTCGAGCACGCGTTGTCCGAGGAGCTGGAGGCGCGGATCGACCGGGCGCTCGGCTTTCCGACCCACGATCCGCACGGTGACCCGATCCCCGACGCCAACCTCGAGTGGCCCCGGTTAGCATCCAGAAGTGCTTCGACTCAGTAGCGTCATCCGTAACCCGTTCTCGTTCCTCTTCACCCGCTCGTCGGCGGAGGAACAGGTCGTGACGTACCTCACCCGCGAGCACCGCCGCGGGCGCAGCGTGGCGGACATCCTCACCGACCGCTACGTGCAGAACCGCCTCTCGCACGAGCAGCAGTCGCGGCTCCTCGACCGGCCGGAGCTGATCCGGACGCTCGGCGAGCACGACGTCGCCGGCGCGCGCGAGTCCCTCAGGCGCCAGTAGCGGCGAGCTCGACGACGCGGGCGGCGGCCGCGAGATCCCAGGCCGCGAGCCCGTTCGACTTGAAGACGACGACATCGTCGTCCGACCGTCGGCCCGGCAGCCCGCCGCCGACGACCTGCTGCAGCTCGCGGACGTCGGCCCAATCGAGCACGCCGGCCGCGATCGGCTCGATCAGGTCGGCCGACTCGAGCCAGGCGTCGTCGACGGAGTCGCAGCAGACGAATGCGGCGCGCGCGAGCACGGCGTCGTCGAGCTCGCGGCGGCGGCCGTCGTTCGCGCCGACCGCGCACACGAGCGTCCCCGGCCGCAGCCACTCCCCGTGCAGCACCGGCTCTCGGGAGCCGGTGACGGTGACGACGACGTCGCACTGCGCGACCTCCTCGTTTCCGCCGGCGGGCTCGCAGTCGAAGCGCTCGCAGAACGACCGGAGCTTCGACTCGGTGCGGCAGTAGGCGACGGTGCGGTCGATCGTCGGCACGGCCGCGCGGATGCACTCGACCTGCGATTCCGCCTGCCAGCCGCAGCCGATGACGCCGAGCGTCGTCGCGCCGCTGCGGGCGAGGTGCTTTGCCGCGACGCCGCTCGCCGCGCCCGTTCGCAGCTGGCCGAGCTTGTCGGCCTCGATCGTGGCGACGAGCTCCGGCTCGTCCGCGCGGAAGAGCAGCACCTCGAACCGCGCTCCTGACGCAAAGCCGGCGTACGCCTTGACGGCGGCGAAGCCGAGCTCGAGATCCGCTGCGGCCATCACCGCAAGCGCGCCGTGGTCGAGGCCGAGCCGGTAGCGCGGCCGGTTTTCGACGGCGCCGCGCGCCATCCGCTCGAAGCACGCCTCGATCGTCGCGACGGCGTCGGCGGGCGGCAGCAGCCGGGCGACGTCCTCTTCGGTCAGGTGCACGGTCACGAGCGACGATTCTGACGGTCGAGAGAGGTCGGGTGCGGCAGCGGGTCGCGCCGCCGCACCCGCTACCCCTCAGCTGCCGGTGTTGACGTACTGGATGCAGTCGCCCTGGTTCGCGAACGTGCTCCCATCGGCGCGGCGCGCCGTCGTCCAGCCGCCGTCCTTGCACTGGTCCTTGGAGGTGGCGGCGGCGTATGGCTCGAAGTCGTACACCGTCCCGTTGAAGTCGACGAGGTCGGTCTCGACGTCGTAGCCGGGGTTGTACGTGCCGACGTTGACGCCGAAGCCGGTGACAACCGCGTCCGGGCACAGGGTCTCGACCTCGGTGAGCGTGTACGTCGCAGGCCCACCGGGCGTGCCGACGATCGTCCCGCCCGAGCACGTGACCGTGTTGCTCGACCAGAAGCGGCCTGAGCTGACGTCCCAGTTCTGCCAGATGCCGGGTGTGACGGCGCCGTTCCAGTACGGCTCGTAGACGAGGGTCGTGAAGCCGCTCGTGCCGTTCAGATTCACAGCCAGCTGGTACGACGGATCCGCAACCGGCGGGCCCGAGTTCTGCTTCGTCCAGTAGCTCAGCTCGTTGACGTCTGCGAGCGGCGCGTTGGCCTCGTGCATGTATTGGGCCTTCGCGGCGGTCGTCAGATCGGTCGTCAGCTGCAACGCGCCTGCACCGCTCGGCGCGGTAGGGTCGGCGACGAAGTCGACCGCGCCGCCGGGGCGCGTGTCGGCGGTCGACCAGCCCTGCGTGTTCGTGGGCGTCACGACGACGGTCGTCGCCGCAGCGGCGACACCGACCCCGACCGCGAGACCCGCGGCCACGGCGCACAGTGCGATGTATCGCCTCACCGTTCCCTCCCTGCCTCGATTTTCCCAGAGCCGAGGGAGACTACGTCG
>JAICLU010000175.1 GCA_025925195.1 Thermoleophilia bacterium | reverse complement strand
CTGGCCGGCCGGCACGGAGAACCGGAGCATGAAGTACGCGCAGTAGAAGAGGAAGAGCACGAGGAACAGGACGAGCTGGTTCTCCTGCCAGCTCCACCAGACGCCCCACGCGATCCGGGCCCAGATCGAGCCGGTGGCGAGCGTGAGGATCCCGAAGATGACGCCGACGTGCACCGCCGTGTAGCTCGCGAGATCGGAGGCGCGGTCGTCCTTCCAGAGCACCCGCAGCGCCTTCCAGCCCGCCGCGCCGAAGCACGCGTACGCGGTGAGCGCGATCGGCACGTGCAGATAGAAGATGCGCTGGCTGAACCCCTGGTCGACGTCCGACGGGAGCCAGTAGAACGCGAGACCGACCGCGGCGAAGAGCGCGGCCGAGCCGGCAAGGGCGAATGCCGGCCCGGTCGGCGACAGCCGCCGTGAAGGGGCGGCGGTCATCAGCGGCTCTTCAGGTACTGGACGAGATCGCTCTTCTGCTGCACGCTCAGGCCGAGGTCGAAGCAGCTGTCGTAGTGGTTGACGACGTCGAGGAGCGTGGCGAAGCGCCCGTCGTGGTAGAAGCCGCGCTTCGAGCGGGTGAAGAGCGCCTGCAGCGGAGCCGTCACGTAGGTGCCGTCCGGGCCGCGGTCGGCCTGGAATGCGTCGGTGCAGATCTCGGCCGGCGTATGCGCGTTGTACCCGGGCTCGGTGCCGATCGAGCCCATGTGGCAGCTCGCGCACGTGCCCTGGCCGTTGAACACGATCTTCCCCCGCGCGGCGGCAGCCGGGTCGAAACTGCCCTTCGGCGGCGTCGGCACGGGCAGGGAGCGCTGGTACAGGTCGAGCGAGCGCAGCGCCTCGGTGACGCGGTCCGGCTGGCCCGATGCCTGGTCGGGCACCGGCAGCACGCCCTGACCGACGTACGGATGCGTGTGTCCGAACCGTGCCGCCGCGGCGAGCGGGTACTTCGTCTTGTTGTCGAGGCGCGGGTCGTAGAAGTTCCCCGTCCCGTGCATCTCGAGGTTCGCGACGAACGCGTTCCAGTAGGTCACGGTGCCCCAGCCGCCCTCCCAGGTGTGGAGGTTCTGGCCGTCCTTGCCGAACGCGCTCGGGATCCGCGTCGCCGCGGGCTTGCCGTCGGGGCGGAACGCCTTGCCGTCGAGGTCGAGCTCGGCGTCGAACTTGCCGGGGCCCCAGCTCAGCAGCACCTTCTTCACGGTCGCCTCGTCGGCGTGCAGCGAGTCCTCGAGCGGCTTCAGGTTCGGCGCGCTCGCGACGATCGCCCCGACGTTCAGGTCCTGGTTGGGCCAGCCGTCGAGCCGCTTGCCGATGCCGGGAGCGAACGAGTCGTCGACGGTCGAGTGGCACACGGCGCACGTGATGCCGACCGAGCTGAGGCTGCCGTCGCGCGCGAAGAAGCCCTTGACGCCGACGACGGCGTTGAGCTTCAGCAGCGTCAGGGTGACCGCCGGGTCGTCGAGGTTCACCTTGCCCGCCTTGATCGCGGCGGCGACCTTCTTCGGGATCGCGGTCGCGTCGACCTTGAGGCCGACGGCGAGCGCCTGCTTCGGGCTGATCCCGGCGCCGACGCCGCCGAACTTCGCACCCTCGATCGCCTTGTTCAGCCCGAGGACGCCGCCCCAGACCGCCTCGTCCCCGAAGGTGTCGGAGCGGAAGACCTTCCGTCCTTCCACGATCAGGCGGTCCGCGCGCTGCTGTGTCGGATCGAGCTTCGGTTTTGCGTGAGCGCTCGTCATCGCGCTGACCGTTCCGTTGAAGAGGACGCCGCCCAGGAGGAGAAGGGTCGCGACCCCGGCGAGACCGAGTGACCAGACGAACAGCTTCTTGACGATCGCCATGCGGCGCTCCTTCCGGGCGGAGTGGGAATCGAGCACTCCTACGACGGCGGCGCGCCACGCGGATTGTGATCCCGGTCACACGTAAGGACCCACGCCTCACCGACACCCAGTGACCATGGGTCGCAGCGCGCTGTTCGATCACCTCGACGATCTCGAGCCGCGTGCCGCCGAGGCTCTGGCGTCGGCCGACGTCCGCCGGCTGCGTGCCGGCAGCTCGCACCGTGCAGCCGCCTTCCGCGACGCCTCGTTCCTGATCGTCGAGGACGGATTCGTCGTGACTCGCAGCGTCCTGGCCGGACGCCGCCGGCTCGTCACGTGCCACGCAGGGGCGGCCGGCCTGCTTGCGGCGCCCGAGGACGGCGAGATGGTGCAAGCCCTGGTGGAGGCCAGAGTGACGCTCGTCACCGAAGCGGCGTACGCCGACCTCCTCGCCGATTCGGCCGTCGCCACGGTGCTCTCCGACGCGTTGCGCGCGTTATTGCGGCAGCGTCGCGACTCGATCGCGAACTTCGGGAACGCGAGGCCGGTCGAGCGGGTGGAGTCCAAGCTGCTCCAGCTCGCTCGCGATCACGGCTTCGTCGTGCCGGACGGCGTCCGGCTCGACGTCCCGCTCACGCACGAGCTGCTCGCCGACATGATCGGCTGCGCGCGCGAGACGGTGTCGCGTGCGATCGACCGGCTCGAGAGCGCAGGGGTCATCGTGCGCGACGGGCGCTCCTACAGGCTGCAGGTGAACCCGGAGACGATCTGAGCGCAGGTCAGCTCGCCGCGGCCTCTTCCCAGCGGTACGGCGTCGCGGCGAGGATGCGACGGCAGACCGGGACGGCGAGCTGCTTGAACTCCCGTGCGGCCGGGCTGAGCAGCGTGTCGCGAAGCTGGACGAGTGCGATCACGCGCGGCGGCAGGTCGGCACGGATCTTCAGCATGCGCACCGCGCGGTCGGTGGCAGCGATGGTCGTGGACGGGACGATCGCGACGCCGCTGTCGGCCCGGACGAGCGCCTGGATCAGGCGGTCGTCGTCGTAGCGGCGGATGTCCCGGCAGTCGAGCCCGGCAGCGGACAGCCGCGCCTCGACGGCGTTCTCGTGGGTCGAGCTGCGGACGCCGAGCAGCGCGTGGCCGGCAAGCTGGTCGAGCGACACCTCGTCCAGCGACGCGAAGGGCGAGGACGCCGACACGACGGCCACGTACGGGTCGGAGCCCAGCGCCTCGGCCGCGAAGTGGGCCGGCACGGGCAGCATGGCGAATGCAAGCTCGACCCTGCGCGACACGAGGTCGGCGAGGACGTCCTCGTCGGCGACGCTCTCGTGCAGGTCGATCTGCAGCGAGCTCGCGGCGCGCAGTACGCGCTCGATCTCCGGCACGAGGTGCACCGCAGCGCTCGGGAACGATGCGATGCCGACCGTCGCGGCGAGTGCAGCGCGGTTGCCGACGACGTCGGCGTACGCGCGGTCGAGCTGTCCGAGGATGATCCGGCTGTGACGTAGAAGGGCGTCACCGACGGGCGTCAGCTCGATCGGCCGGCGCCCGCCCGACTGCCGGACGAGCAGCTTGTGCTCCACGATCCGCTCGAGCGCGGCGATCTGCTGGGAGATGCCGGACTGCGTGTACCCGAGCTCCCTGGCGGCGCCGGTGAACGAGCCTGCGTCCACGACCGCGACGAACGCGATGAGGAGCCGAATCTCGAGGGAAGACCAGCGTTCGCTACCCCTGACCATCGCCGTCCGATCCATATCGGCAGGGTAGCGTCCGGGGGCGGAGCCACGGTGGCCCCGCCCCCGGCGCTTCGTGCGATTTACGAGCGGCTTACCAGTGCCACTGCTCGATGTTCCAGGTGGGACCGAGCAGGGTCGGGTTGTTGCTGTTCTCCATGCCCTTGATCGCCGACTTGTAGACGAGGATCTGGGGCGGGCTGTACAGCGGCACGACTGCGACCTCGTGGGCGACGATCTTCGCCGCCTTCTCGTAGGTCGCGGTGCGGTCCTTCGGATTGAGGTCGGCCTCGCCCTTCTTCAGGAGCGCGTCGACCGTCTTGTTGCAGTACAGCTTGTAGTTCGAGCCGCCGAGGTTCGCGGCGTTGTTCTGGCACTGGTAGATGGCGTCGAAGCCGGACGGATCCGGGCCACCGAGCCAGGCGTACTCCGCGATGTCGAAGTCGTGGTTCGGGAGCGTCTGCCCGAAGAAGTTCGGGTTCGCCGGCTGGAAGATCGGATCGACCTTCACGCCGACCGCCTGCAGCTGCTGCGAGAAGATCGCAGCAGAGGTGGCGCGCCGCTGGTTGCCAGCGCTGGTCGTGAAGCGGATGTCCGTCTTCTGCCCGCCGCACGTCCAGTAGCTCGTGTTGTTGCGGGTCGGGACCGAAGGCCCGCCGGTGCACCCGTGCGCCTTGAACAGCGCGATCGACTTCTTCTGCGAGAACGCGTACTCGTTGAAGTACGGGGTCGCGTTGGTGCCGATCTCGTAGAACGGGTTGTTGAGCGGCTTCAGGCCCGGCGCGATCTGCGCGTAGAGGGCCTTGATCAGCGAGGTGCGGTTCATCGCCAGCGCCAGTGCCTGCCGGACCCACAGCTGCCTGAGCAGCGGGTTGCCCGTACCGCCCTGGTTGATGTCGATGTGCTCCTGCGTGAAGCCGGGGAGCGAGCTGTACTTCAGGCCCGACTGGTTGACAAGCTGCGAGAGAGCAGTCTGCGGGGACGGGTTGATCGCGTCGACCTCACCGCCGCGCATCGCCTGGATCTCCGAGTTGGTGTCGGTGATCAGCTTGAAGTCGACTTCCTTCAGGGCCGGCTTGTGGCCGTACCAGTAGGG
>JAICLU010000047.1 GCA_025925195.1 Thermoleophilia bacterium | reverse complement strand
GATCGCGTTGACGTCCATGTGCGAGGCGAGCGTCGGGGCGACGTCGGCGCGCCGGCCGGTCAGGATGTTGACGACGCCACCCGGCACGTCGCTCGTCGCGATCGCTTCCGCGAGCTCGACGGCTGCGATCGGGCGCTCCTCAGACACCATCGCGACCACGGCGTTGCCGCCGACGAGGGGCGGCAGGAGCCGCGTCACGAGGCCGAGCAACGCCGACTCGTCGGGCGCCAGCACCGCGACCACGCCGGTCGGCTCCGGAATCGTGAAGTTGAAGTAGGGCCCGGCAACGGGGTTGGAGCCGCCGATGACCTGCGCGAGCTTGTCCGTCCAGCCGGCGTACCAGACGATCCGATCGATCGAGCGCTCGACCTCCTCGCGGCCGCCGCAGAGCTCGGCGAACTCGGCCGCCCGAGCCTCGACCATCTCGGCGAGCCGGTAGAGCACCTGCCCGCGGTTGTACGCGGTCGCCTTCGCCCAGCCCGGCTGTGCGGCGCGCGCCGCCTGCACGGCGTCGCGCGCGTCCTTCCGGCTCGCGCTCGCGACGTTCTGCCCTTCCGCCTCATACGTTCGACCGCTCTCGCTGCGCGGGAACGCACCGCCGATGAACAGCTTGTACGTCTTCTTCACCGGCAGCCGCCCGCTCATCCGCCGAACGTCTCCGAGTCGTCGAAGGTGCAGTACGGCTCGAGCCCGTGCAAGCCGCCCTCCCGCCCGAAGCCCGACTCCTTGTAGCCGCCGAACGGCGACGTCGGGTCGAAGCGATTGAACGTGTTCGCCCACACGACGCCCGCGCGCAGCCGCTGCGCCATCCAGAGGATCCGCGACCCCTTCTCCGTCCAGACGCCGGCGCTCAGGCCGTACGGGGTGTTGTTCGCCTTCTCGACCGCCTCCTCGGGAGTGCGGAAGGTGAGGACGCTGAGCACGGGACCGAAGATCTCCTCCTGCGCGATGCGATAGCTCTGCGCGACGTTCGTGAAGACGGTCGGCGCGAACCAGTAGCCCTTCTCCGGCAGGTTGCACGGCGGCTGGTAGATCTCGGCGCCCTCCTCCTGGCCGGCCGCGACGAGCTCCTCGATCTTCTCGAGCTGCATGCGCGAGTTGATCGCGCCGACGTCGGTGTTCTTGTCGAGCGGGTCGCCGACGCGCAAGGTCGTCAGGCGCTGCTTCAGCTTCTCGATCAGCGGCTCGGCGATCGACTCCTGCACGAAGAGCCGCGAGCCCGCGCAGCAGACGTGGCCCTGGTTGAAGTAGATGCCGTTGACGATCCCCTCGACCGCCTGGTCGAGCGCGCAGTCGTCGAACACGACGTTCGCCGCCTTGCCGCCGAGCTCGAGCGTCAACTTCTTCCCGGTGCCGGCCAGGCGCCGTTGGATGGCCTTTCCCACGTCGGTCGAGCCGGTGAACGCGATCTTGTCCACGCCGTCGTGCTCGACGAGCGCGGCGCCCGTGCGCCCGTCGCCGGTGACGATGTTGACCACGCCCGGCGGCAGCTCGGCCTGGCGGAGCACGTCGCAGAAGAGCAGCGCCGTCAACGGGGTGGTCTCGGCCGGCTTCAGCACGACGGTGTTGCCGCATGCGAGCGCGGGGGCGATCTTCCACGACAGCATCAGCAGCGGGAAGTTCCACGGGATGATCTGGCCGGCGACGCCGACCGGCTTCGGACGCCGGTTCGGGAACGCGTACTCGAGCTTGTCGGCCCAGCCTGCGTAGTAGAAGAAGTGCGCCGCCGCGAGCGGCAGGTCGACGTCGCGCGACTCCTTGATCGGCTTGCCGCCGTTCAGCGACTCGAGCACCGCGAACTCGCGCGAGCGCTCCTGCAGGATCCGCGCGATCCGGAACAGGTACTTCGCCCGTTCGCTGCCGGGAAGCGACGACCAGCCGTTCAAGAAGGCGTCGCGCGCTGCCTGGACGGCGGCGTCGACCTCCTCCGGCGTTGCCTGGCCGACGCGTGCGAGGGGCTCCTCGTCGCGCGGGGCGATCGTCTCGTACGTCTCGGTTGCGGTGAGCCATTCGCCGCCGACGAAGTGGCCGTACTCCGCCGCGAGCGTGACGATGTCGCGCGACTCGGGAGCGGGCGCGTACGTCCAGTCGGCGGGGATCGGTTTCAGGTCAGTCAAGGGTGAAGTAGTCCGGCCCCTGGTAGACGCCGGTCTTCTGCTTGCGGAGCTGCATCAGGATGTCGTTCAGCAAGGACGACGCGCCGAGGCGGTAGAGATCGGGCGTCAGCCAGTCCGGGCCGAGCGTCTCGTGGACGAGGACGAGGTGCTGGATGGCCTGCTTCGCCTGCCGGATGCCGCCGGCCGCCTTGAAGCCGACCTTGCGCCCGGTCTCGTGGTGGACGTCGCGCACCGCCTCGAGCATGCAGAGCGCGACGGGCAGCGTGGCCGCCGGGTTGATCTTCCCGGTGCTCGTCTTGACGAAGTCGGCGCCGCCGGCGATCGCGAGCAGCGTCGCGCGGCGGACGTTGTCGTAGGTGCCGAGCTCACCGGTCTCGAGGATCACCTTCAGGTGCGCGTCACCGCACGCTTCCTTCACCTGCACGACCTCGTCGTAGACCTTCGCGTAGCGCCCGCTCAGGAAGGCGCCGCGGTCGATCACCATGTCGATCTCGTCGGCACCGAGCTCGACCGCGCTGCGGACGTCTGCGACCTTGATGTGCGTCGGGTACTGGCCCGAGGGGAAGCCGGTCGCGACGGCGGCGACATGGATCCCTGTGCCCGCGAGGCGCTGCTTCGCGGTCGGGACGAGGTTCGGGTAGACGCAGAGCGCCGCGACCGACGGGATCGTCGGGTCGGACGGGTCGGGCCGGATCGCCTTGCTCGCGAGCGCCGCAACCTTGCCGGGCGTGTCGGCGCCTTCGAGTGTCGTCAGGTCGGTGGTGCGGATTGCGAGCTCGAGCGCCCACGTCTTCGCGTCCTTCTTGATGCTCCGCTTCGCGAGGCTTGCGGCGCGCTCCTCGAGCGAGACCGCGTCGATCGAGCCGATACGAGGCAGCCGCGGCTCGAGCGGCAGCTCGAATCCCGACGGCAGCGCTGGAGCCTGGGTCATGCGGGCCAGTGTAAGTGTCACGAAACGGCGGCTGCACCTGTCACGAAACCGTGACGGCACCCCCGCTGTGCAGGCATAAACGGGGATAAGCCCCGTTTATGAATTGGTGACGGCGCGGGCTTCGTTTTCGTACGGATTGTCGTCGTAGCCGCGCAAGAGATATGACAGCGGCATGCGGATCGGGTGATGCTGCATCTGCCAGACGTGGCAGAGCTCGTGCGCGACGAGCTGCTCGTCGGCGAGCAGGTCGCGGGAGCGGAGCAGGATCGTCCAGTGCAGCGCGTAGCCGTCGAACCGCCGGAACCACGGCAGCCGGAACAGCCACGGCGCGACGCGGATCCGGACGCCGCGCAGCGACACCGGCCGGGGGTAGAGCGCATGCCGGTCGAGTCGCGCCTTCGCACGGACGAGCGCGTCGCGCGTCGCAGCATCCATCCTTCGACCGTAATGAACGGCGCCATCCTCGTCACGGGCCCGTCGGCCGCCGGCAAGACCACCGTCGCCCGCGCGCTCGCCGCCTCGTTCTCGCGCGGCGTCCATCTCGAAGGCGACGCCTTTCGCCGCGCGGTCGTCTCCGGCCGCCACGAGATGACCCCGAACCCGACCGACGAGGCGCTGGAGCAGCTACGGCTCCGCTACGCCGTCACCGTCCGCGCGGCCCGCGCCTACGTCGAGGGCGGGTTCACGGTCGTTGCGGAGGACGTCGTCGCGGGGCACTTCCTGCACGAGCAAGCGGCCCACTTCGACGCCACCTTCGTCCTCCTCCCGTCCCTCGCGGCGCTCGAGCGGCGCTCGGCGGCACGCGAGCAGGACTACGGCGCCTTCACGCCCGCCCGGCTCCACAGGCTGTTCGAATCCGAGACGCCGCGGATCGGGACCTGGATCGACACGTCGACTCAGACGCCCGCCGAGACGGTCGACAAGATCCGTCGCCGACTACCGTCTCGGCCGTGAAGCGCCGTGTCCTCCGCCTGCTGCAACGCCTCGGACTGATCGCGCCGGCGTTCCGGTCGTACGAACGGCTCGTCGCGCTGCGGCCCCAGCGCGTGACGCCGACCGACGGCTCGCCGCTCCCGCCCCGGCGGCTCATGGTGCACGTGGCCGGCACCGCCGACGCCGACTGGTTCCTGCGCGGCGGCCGGGCCGGTTACGACGCGATCGCGGCCCACGTGCCGCTCGACGAGCTCTCCGACGTCCTCGATTTCGGCTGCGGCTGCGGCCGTGTGACCCGGTACTTCCGCGACTTCCCCGGCGGGGTCGCGGGCAGCGACCTGAGCCGAGAGGCGATCGCATGGTGCGGCGAGAACCTGCCGTTCGGCCGCTTCGAGACGAACGGCCTCGCCCCGCCGCTCGCGTTCGACGACGACAGCTTCGACCTCGTCTACGCACTGTCGGTCTTCACGCATCTGACCGCTGACCTGCAGCTCGCGTGGCGCGACGAGCTGCGCCGCGTCCTCCGTCCCGGCGGGCGCCTGCTGATCACGACGCATGGACGCTCGTACGTCCCGCGGCTCGAGCACGCGGAGCGCGAGCGATTCGAAGCGGGCGAGCTCGTCGTCCGCTGGGGCGAGGTCGCCGGCTCGAACCTCTGCAGCGCCTACCACCCCGAGCGCTACCTGCGCGACACCTTCGCCGACGGTTTCGCGTTTCTCGAGCTGGAGCCCGAGGGAGCACGTGGGAATCCCACGCAAGACCTCGTCCTGCTGCAGAAGACGTGACCGAGAACGAACATCGAGTCGAGAGCTGGGAGGAGCTGCAGTCGCTCCTCTTCGGCGAGATGTGGAACGAGAGCCTCGGTCTCTTCCGGTCGAGCTTCGCATTTCGCGGCAACAGCGACGCGTCCGTCGGCCTCGTCAGCGGGCTCGTGCGGCTCGGCGGCGACGTCGAGCTCGAACAGCAGCTGATGCGTGCCTTCCGCAAGTACGCGCGCCAGGACGCGGTGCCGCACGACACCGACTGGGACTGGCTCGCGCTCGGCCAGCACCACGGCCTCCCCACGCGTCTGCTCGACTGGACGTACTCGCCCTACGTCGCATTGCACTTCGCGACGCAGAACCTCGAGCGCTACGACCGCGACGGCATCGTCTGGACGATCGACTACGTGCAGGCGCACGAACGGCTGCCGACACGACTGCGCGACGCACTCGCGGCCGAGGGCGCCAACGTCTTCACGACCGAGCTGCTCGCCGAGTCCGCACCGGGGCTGCGCGACCTCGACGACGAGGGCGAAGCGTTCGTGCTGTTCGTCGAGCCGCCGTCGTTCGACTCGCGCATCGTCAACCAGTACGCGCTCTTCAGCGTCATGTCGCCGGTCGACCTCGATCTCGAAGACTCCGCCCGCCGGATCGTCATCCCCGCGGAGCTCAAGTGGGAGGTGCGCGACAAGCTCGACCAGGCGAACGTCACCGAGCGCGTCCTGTTCCCCGGCCTCGACGGAATCTCACGCTGGCTCGCGCGCTACTACGCGCCGCGCAACCGGCCTACCGCGTGAGCGTCACCTTGTTCAGCCCGGCGGGACGGTCGACGTCGAGCCCCCGCAGCCGCGCGAGCCGCATCGCGGTCACCTGACCGGGGACGACCGCCGTCAGCGGGCTCAGCCACTCGGGCACGTGCGGCACGAGCGGCAGCCGCGTGTGCGCCCGCCGCAGGACGGCACCCACGTCGGAGACGGCGAGCAACCGCGCCCCGCGGCCCTGCAAGGGCAGGACGACGTCCTCGACGCTCGGCCGCGCAGGCCCGCTCGGAGCGACGAGCACCACCGGCCAGCCCGGCTGGATCGCGGCGATCGGGCCGTGCATCAGGTCGGCCGGCGAGTACGCCTCGACGACGAGCCCCGACAGCTCCCGGATCTTCAGCGCGATCTCGAACGCCGTCCCGTAGTTGACGCCGCGCCCGACGACCGTCGCGCCGACGAGGCCCGCATACTCGTCGAGCGGCGGCGCGGAGTCGAGTGACAACGCGATCTGCTCAGCGAGCACGTCGGGCATCCGCTCGAGCTCGGACTCCGCCTCGGGTCCGTCGACGGCGGCGAAGATCATCGCGATCGCACCGAGCGAGTTCGAGTACGTCTTCGTCGCAGCGACCGCGCGCTCCGGCCCCGCCTCGAGCAGGAGCACTGCGTCGGCCTCGCGCGCGAGCGGCGAGTCCGGCTCGTTCGTCAGGGCAACCGTGGGCCGTCCCTGGCGTCTCGCCTCCGCGAGGACCGACGCGACGTCGGGGGACGCGCCGGACTGCGAGATGCCGACGACCGCGGCACCGTCGAGCCGCGGCGGCTGCTCGTAGATCGTGTAGAGCGACGGCGTCGCGAACATCACCGGCACCCGGTGCGCCCGCCCGAGCAGGTACTGCGCGTACCGCGCCGCGTTCGACGAGCTGCCGCGCGACGCGATCAGGACGTAGCGAACGTCTTCCGCCGCGAGCAGCTCCGCGACCCGCCGCGCGTTCTCCCGCTGACGCTCGATGAGCCGCGCGAGCGCCGCCGGCTGCTCGTGCAGCTCGTCCTCAAGCCACGACATACGCCATCCCTCCCGCGAGAACCTGGGTGATCTCGAGCCGGTCGTCGAGCACGACGACGTCCGCACGCGTCCCCACGTCGAGCACGCCCAGATCGGGGCGGCGCACGATGCGCGCAGGCACCTCGGTCGCAGCACCGACGGCCTGCTCGAGCGGGACGCCGAACGCGTGCAGGTTGCGCATCGCGTCGAGCATCGTCAGCACGGTGCCCGCGAACACGCCGTCCTCGCGCATCGGCACGCCGTCGGCGACTTCGACCTCGACGTCGCCGAGCTGGTACGTCCCCGCGCCGCCGCCCGCCCCCGCCGTCGCGTCGGTGACGAGCGCGGCGCGGCCGCCGGCTGCGGCCCAGATCAGCCGCACCGTCTCGTCGGACAGGTGATGACCGTCGACGATCAGCTGCACCGTCACGTCACGGCGGGTCAGCGCGACGCCGACGATGCCCGGGTCGCGCGACCGGAACGGCCGCATCGCGTTGAACAGGTGGACGACGGTCGAGACGCCGAGGTCGAACGCATGGTCGGCCTCCGCCGCGGTCGCGTTCGTGTGGCCGGCGGCGACGACGATGCCGCAGCCGACCGCGTGCTCGACCAGGGCATCTGCTCCGGCGAGCTCGGGCGCCAGCGTCAGCTGCGTGACACGGGTCGCGGCGAGCAGCCGCTCGAGCAGAGCGAGGTCGGGCTCGCGCCTGGACGCCGCGGGATGAGTGCCGAGCCGGTCGGGCGAGAGGAACGGGCCCTCGATATGGGCCCCGATGATCTGCGTGCTTTCCGGCACCTCGCGCAGCGCCTCGACGAGCGTCGCCTCGGGCGCCGTGATGAACGTCGGCTGGTACGAGGTCACGCCGCCCTCGAGCAACGCCTCGCCGGCCCGGTCGTAGTCGCCGCGCGACGCAGCGAGGAAGTCGACGCCGGCGAAGCCGTTGACCTGCAGGTCGACGAAGCCCGGCACGGCGATGCGACTGCTGCCGCCGCCGGCCAGGCCGACGGCGGTGACGACGCCGTCCTCGACGTCGACGTCCCCGGAAACGAGCTCTCCTCGGACGACCGCCGCTCCGACGCCCAACCTCATGCGAGCGCCCCGCGCACGGAGCCGTGCGACTTGTCGAGACGGTCGCGCGCGACGGCGGCATCGACGCCGGCGAGCAGCGCAATCAGTGCCACCCGCGCATCGCCTTCCGCGGCGGCGAACGCCGCGTCGACCGCGTCCTCGGCTGCGCCGGTCGCGAGCACGACGTTGCGGCGCGCCCGCTCGCGCAATTTCGCGTTCTCGGGGACGACGCTGACCATCAGCCCGTCGTAGGTCCGGCCGAGCCGCATCATCGAGACGGTCGAGATCGCGTTGACGATCAGCTTCTGCGCCGTTCCGGCCTTCAGCCGGGTCGAGCCGGAGACGATCTCCGCGCCGACGTCGGCGACGACGGCGTGGTCGGCAATCCGCTCGAGCGCGCTGTCGCGCGCGCAGACGACGGCGATGCAAAGCGCTCCGGCGGCGCGCGCGGTCTCGAGCGCGGCGACCGTGTAGGGCGTCGATCCACTTGCGCTGACGGCGACGACGGCGTCGCCCGGCCCGACAGACGCGGCCGCGACGTCCGACGCGCCGAGCGCGGTGTCGTCCTCGCGCTCAGCGCAGTCGCCCGAGCCGACGGCGACGACGACACCCGGCGCGACGCCGAACGTCGGCCCGCACTCGACCGCATCGAGCTCGGCGAGCCGGCCGGAGGTGCCGGCGCCCACGTAGACGAGCCGGCCGCCCAGCTCGAGGCGTGCGGAAACCGCGTCGATCGCGGCGGCCAGCTCGTCTCCGGCGGCGGCGACGGCGTCGGCGATCGTGGCGTCGAGCCGGTTCATCTCGCGGACGAGGTCGCGCGCGGGCCGCGCCTCGAGCGGCGGCGGCGCGGTGAGTGCCCGCGTCACCGCCGCCCACACCTGGGGCGCATCGGGCGTCGCGAGCCCCGACATGTGGCCGCACGCCTCGTAGCCCCACGTCCAGAGGTCGCCCACTCCCTCCTCGCGCGCAGCCGCGACCGCGGCTTCGAGATCCGGGATCTCCGACGCGTCGAGCCCGAAGCTCGGCAGCCAGAGCTGCGCCGCGACACCGTGACGCTCGCACGTCTCCCGCAGGAGCCGTGCGAACCGCCGCACGAAGGGTCCCGCGGGCTCGTGCCAGTGCTTCCAGTACGGATCGGTCGCGAACGTCGTCAGGTCGGGGAGCGAAGCGACGGCATCCCAGTCGGAGATCCCGTGTGCGCCCTCGGTCGCCGGTAGCAGGCAGATCGTGTGCTCGCCCCCGGCGGCGAGCATCTCGCGCAGGAAGTCGACGACCGAGGCCTCACGGAACGCGCGGACGTCGTCGTCGAGCTCGCGCGGCAGCTCGCGGCCGAACCGCTCGGCGCAGTGCGCGCAGCGGCAGCTCCACCGCTCCGGCTCGACCCCGACGTGCGCGGGAACCACCCAGGCGGGCTCGTCCCAGAAGAGCGAGTCGACGCCGCAGTCGAGCGCCCAGTCGGCCCACTCCCTGCAGAAGGCCCGGTACGCCGGACTGTTCAGGCAGGCCGCGGCGACGCGGCGGCCGTCGTCGACGACCTGGCACTCCTCCGGATGGAACGCGACGAACCGGCTCTCAGCCTCGCCGCCGAAGGTCCGGCCGAGCCCCCACGGGCTCGCCTGTACCCAGAGGCCCGCGCGGTGCGAGGCCGCGACGATCTCGGCCATCGTCTGCCGGTAGTACGCGAGGTCGTTCTCGGAGAACGTGTGCAAGACGGCGCCGTACCCGCGCGCGGCCAGATCGGACATGTCGCGCTCGACATGCCGCGGCACCCGCACCCCGAAGTAGGAACAGCCCGCACGCCCAGTGGTCATGACCACCTAGCCGCGCACCGCCCCGGCGGTCAGCCCAAAGGCGATCCGCTTCTGGACGAGCAGGAAGAAGACGACGACCGGGATCGAGATCAGCGAGGACGCGGCCATCAGCGCACCCCAGTCGGTCTGCCGGCCGGTGCCGAGAAAGTACGAGAGCCAGACGGTGATCGTCTGGCGCGACTGGTCGTTGAGCAGCGTCCGCGCGAAGATGTACTCGTTCCAGCTCGTGATGAACGCGAAGACCGACGTCGCCACGAGACCCGGCGCGACGAGCGGGAGCAGGATCTTCATGAACGCCCCGAGTCGCGTCGAGCCGTCGACCATCGCCGCTTCCTCGAGATCCTTCGGGATCCCGATGATGAAGCCGCGCAGCATCCAGACGCAGAACGGCAGAGCGAACGTCAGGTACGTGGCGATGACGCCCGAGAGGGCATTCACCTGGTGGTAGCGCGCCAGCACGACGTAGAGCGGGATGATCAGGCCGGCGCCCGGGAGCATCTGCACGCCGATGATCAGGACGATGAAGAGGCCGCGCCCGGTGAACCGGTACTTCGCGAGCGCGACCGCCGAGAGGAACGCGAGCGCGATCGCGATCGCGACCGTGGCAAGCACCACGATGATGCTGTTCCGCACGTCCGCCCAGAAGTACGGCCGCGCGAGCGCGTCGCGGAAGTGCTGCAACGTCGGGTGCGCCGAGAACCACGTCGGCGTGATGCTGTTGATCTCCTCGTCCGGCTTGAACGACGTCGACACCATCCAGAAGACGGGAAACGCCATGATCGCGAACAGCACGACGCCGACGACGTTCCAGCCTGCGCGACGGGCACTGCGCACGGTCACGCTTCGTCTCCGAGCTTGAGCATGCGGCGAACGTACACCGCGCTCATGAGCGCGACGATGACGAGCATGAGGATCGAGATCGCGGCGCCGCGACCGAAGTCGGTGCGCACGTATCCCTCCTGGAAGAGATAGACGCCCATCAGATAGTTCTCCGGGACGATGTGGCCCGGCCCGATCAGCAGGTACGCCTGCGTGAAGATGCCGAAGTCCCAAAGGATCGACAGGCTCGTGAGGATGAGGAGCGCCGGGCGGATCACCGGGACGGTCACGTCCTTGAAGACGCGCCACGCTGTGGCGCCGTCGGTCTCGGCCGCCTCGATCAGGTCGCGCGGCACCTGCGACAGCGCCGCGTAGACCGTGATCGCGACGAACGGCAGCGCGCCCCAGACGACGAGCGTCGTCACCATTCCGAGCTGCGAGAACGGCGTCTCGTACCAGTTGTGCTGGAAGTAGTCGCCGAGGCGGAGCTCGGTCAGGATGTAGTTGAGGACGCCGTTCTGCGAGTTCGTCATCCAATTCCAGACCTGGACGGCGACGACCGGCGGCATCGACCAGACGAGCACGAGCCCGGCCGCGAGCAGGATCCGCACCCACGCCGAGACGCGGACCATGAGCAGTGCGATCAGCGTTCCGATCCCCATCGTGAGACCGACGTTCACGATGGTGAAGACGACGGTGCGAAGCAGCGTGTGCCAGAAGACGGCGTCGTGCAACACGGAGCCGTAGTTGTGCAATCCGACCGGGATCCCGTGGTGCTGGAGGAGCTCGAACAGCCCGTAGCGCTGCGTCGAGAGCCGGACGAGGTTGTAGATCGGGTACCCGAGGATCGCGCCCATGACGAGCACGACCGGCAGGAGCAGGAGGTACGGAACGGTGGCCCCCGCCACCCGCCGGCGGCCGAGACGCCGCCGCCGCGACAAAGGAGGGGATGTCGCGGCGGCGGCTCCCAGCGTGGAGGGAAACCGGTCGTTCAGGGAACTACGACTCGTTGAGGGTCTGGGCGATGTTGTCGCTCGCCACCGACGCCGCCTGCTTGACGGTCAGGCGTCCGGTGAGGATCTGGGCCAGCATCGTCTTGAGGATGTTGCCGTTCTCGACGTCGACCCAATGCTTGGCCTGCGGCACGAACCAGCTCTGTGCCGCCGCCCGCTCGTTGACGCTCGCGCCAAGGAGGTTCGTCGCGTTCGGGATGTTGCCCTTCGCCTGCAGCGACCGCTCGTTCGAGGTGCTCGTGAAGTCGGCGAGCCACTGGATCGCCTGCGTCTTCGAGCCGCTCTGAGCCGGAACCGCAAGGTCCGAGCCGCCGAGGAAGCCCGGCATCGACTTGCCGGCGACGTGGCTCGGCATCACGAACTGCGCCGTGGCCGTCTTGTACTTCGCCCCGGTGCAGCACGAGTACCAGGCCGGCCCGTAGTTCGCGGCCGTCAGCCCCTGCGAGAACACCGTGTACGGGAACGGGCTCGTCCCGTCGAGCGTTGCCGTCGACTTCGACTGCGTCGCCTTGAAGAAGTTCTTGAAGGCAGTCAGCCCGGCGACCGAGCGCGGCGAATCGAGCGTGCCGATCCACTTGCCCTTGTGCGTCGTCGCGATCGAGCCGCCGTAGTCGAACACGAAGCTCAGCGCGGTGTACCAGTCCTCGCCGCCGACGTAGAGCGGCGAGAAGCCCTTGACCTTCTTCTGCATCTTCCCGACCTTGACGAGATCGGCCTGGAACTGCTTCATGCTCGTCGGGGCCTTCTTGATCCCGGCCTTCTTGAACAGATCTGACCGATACGTGATGACGCGCGAGCCCGCGTAGTACGGGACACCGAACGTCTTGCCGCCGTAGGACGCCGACTTTGCAAGCCCGGACAGCCAGCTGGACGAGTTCGAGAACTGCGACTTCGCCGACGTCAGGTCCGCGAACGCGCCGGCCGCCATGTACTTCGTCATCTCTGTGTTCCCCATCTCGATGACGTCCGGCGTGTCATTGCCGGCGATGGTGGCGTCGAACTTCTGGAGGTGGTCGCCCCAGTTCTGGTACTGCACGTCGACCGTCCAGCCGGGGTTCTGCTGCTGGAACTGCTGGTTCGCCGCCGCGACGACCTCAGGCCACCCGGACTGGGCGTCGACCTGGAGCCACACCGTCAGCTTGTTGGCCGTGACGCGCTGTCCGCCGGCCTGGGCTGTCGCGGCAACGACCCCGAGCGACACTGCGACAAGAATCGCTGCGACAACTCGTAGCTTCATACGTCTCTCCTCGAGCCGTCGACACGCCACCTCGCGAGAGCAGGAGCCCTGTGGCCGGCGAGGTGTTCTGTGCCGAGTGGTCTATACCAATTGGCCACGGCCGGACACTCGCACACCCGAGCGGTACTTGTCAAGCACGGCTTCGCGCGGGACGGGAACTAGGCCGTCGGACGGCTGAGCTCGGTCACGATCCGGTACCGGTCGCCCCGGTACACGGACTGCACGAACTCGAAGGTGCGGCCGTCGGCGTCGCGGCTCGTGCGCTCGAAGAGGAAGGCCGGGGAGTGGAGCGGGACGCCGAGCGCCTCCGACTCCTCCTCGTCCGTCACCGTCGGCTCGATCGCCTGGGTGCCCTCGGCGATCCGGATGCCGTACCGCCCGCCGAGCAGCTCGTAGAACGAGCCCCGGTCGATGTCCTCCGGCTCGAGACCGGGAACGAGCTGCTCCGGCAGGTGCAGCGTCTCGATCGCCATCGGCTCCCCGTCGGCGAGCCGTAACCGCTTGATTACCAGGATTTTCTCGGCCGGCGAGACCTGGAGTGCGCGACCGAGGCGAGCGCCTGCGAGCTCCCGCGCAAGCGACACCGTCCGCGATCCCGGAACCATCCCGCGCCGGCGCATGTCCTCGCTGAAGGAGGTCATCGTCAGCTCCTGGGCGATCTTCGGATGCTGGACGTAGGTGCCGCTGCCGCGCCGCCGGACGAGGTGCCCCTCGCGGGCGAGCGCGTCGAGGGCAGCCCGGACGGTCAGGCGCGACACGCCGAGGTCCGCGCTCAACTGGCGCTCGGACGGGATCGCCGAGCCGATGCCGAGCTGCTCGATCAGGTCGAGGACCTGGCGACGCGTCTCGCTCTGCTTCGTCACTCGCGGCTGCGTGCTCACGGGCCCGATGATATCCCAGGTTCCGGAAATTGGTCAATGCCATTGCGCAGATCAGTCCGCTGCTGTATAGATCCACTTCGTGGCAGGGATCATGCTCGATGGCGTGACGAAGGCGTTCGCCGGCGACGTCGTCGCCGTCGACGACGTGACGCTCGAGATCGAACCGGGCGAGTTCCTCGTGCTCGTCGGGCCCTCGGGCTGCGGCAAGTCGACGCTCCTGCGAATGATCGCCGGGCTCGAGGAGACGACGGGCGGCGTGATTCGCATCGACGGCGCCGACGTGACCGACCTGCCGCCCCGCGCCCGCGACATCGCGATGGTCTTCCAGACATACGCGCTCTATCCGCACATGAGCGTGCGCGACAATCTCGCGTACGGCCTCAAGGTTCGAAAGACCCCCAAGGCGGAAACGGCACGCCGCGTCGCGGAGGTTGCGGCGCTTCTCGGCCTCGACGAGCTGCTCGACCGCCGGCCGGCGGCGCTCTCGGGCGGCCAGCGGCAGCGCGTGGCGATGGGGCGCGCGATCGTCCGCGAGCCGAAGGCGTTCCTGATGGACGAGCCGCTGTCGAACCTCGACGCGAAGCTGCGGGTGAGCATGCGCGCGCAACTGTCGGCTCTGCACACGCGGCTCGGCACGACGACGATCTACGTGACGCACGACCAGGTCGAGGCGATGACACTGGGCCAGCGCGTCGCGGTGATGCGCGACGGCAGGATCCTCCAGATCGACACGCCCCAGGCGCTCTACGCAACCCCGGTCAACCTGTTCGTGGCCGCCTTCATCGGCTCACCGGCGATGAACCTCGTCGAGGCCGATATCGCAGACGGCACGGTCTCGTTCGCCGGCTACCGGTTGCCGGCGACGATGGCCGGGTCCCGCCGGGCGATCGTGGGGATCCGCCCCGAGGCGTTCGAGGACGCGCAGTTCGCCGACCCGTCACTGCCGCAGATCGACGTCGAGGTGCAGGTGATCGAGGATCTCGGTGCCGACGCGCACGTGATCTTTCAGATCGACGCACCGCCGGTCGACGTCAGCGAGGTACGCGAGGCGGCCGGCGACGAGGAGACGCTGATCGCGACCGATCGCGCGACCTTCACCGCCCGCGTCGATCCGCAGACAGCGGCGCGCCCGGGCCGGCCGCTACGGCTCGCCGTCGACACGCGCACGTTCCACTATTTCGACCCGACGACCGGCCTGCGGCTACAGGCCGAGCCGCTCGAGCGTGGCCTCGTTGCGGCGCCAGTGGGGGCGAACCTTGACCATTAGCTCCAGGTAGACCGTCCGGCCGAGCAGCGCCTCGATCTCGGGCCGCGCGCGGGTGCCGATCTGCTTGATCATCGCGCCCCCCTTGCCGACGAGGATCTGCTTCTGCGACTCGGTCTCGACGAGCAGGTGCGCGCGCAGCACCTTGTCGGTCATCTCCTCGATCTCGACCGAGATCGCGTGCGGCACCTCGTCGCGGGTCAGCCAGAGCGCCTTCTCGCGGATCAGCTCCGAGATCTGCATCTCCTCGGTGAGGTCGGTCGCCTGCTCGACGGGGAAGTAGAGCGGCCCCTCCCCCAGCAGCCCGACCAGCTCGTCGCGCAGCTCCCCGATCCCGTCACCTGTCTTCGCGCTGACGGGATGGATCGCGTGAAAGTCGCCGAGCTGCGCGGCGGCGGTCATCTGCTGCGCGATGTGGCCGGCCTTGAGCCGGTCGACCTTGTTGAGCGCGATCACGACGGGAACGCCGAGCGAGTACACGCGCTGGGCGATGAAGCGGTCGCCGGCACCGATCCGCTCGCGCGCGGACAGGACGAAAAGGATCCCCTCGACGTCCTCGAACCCCGCGTCGACGGTCCGCTGCATCCGCTCGGTGAGCGCGTCGAGCGGCCGCTGGAAGCCCGGCAGGTCGGCGAGCACGAGCTGGTAGTCGTCGCCGTTCGCGATCCCGAAGATGCGGCGGCGCGTCGTCTGCGGCTTGTCGGAGACGATCGCGACCTTGCGGCCGCAGAGGGCGTTCACGAGCGTCGACTTGCCGACGTTCGGGCGGCCCGCGACGGCGACGAAGCCCGACCTCACGGCAGGTCCCACGTGTCGGGCAACAGCTTCGACGCCGGTGCGTAGTCGGCGATCGAGCCGTCGGCTCGGCGGAAGTAGACGCGCTCGACCTGCCACTCGTGCAGCCACTGGCGGCACCCGCCGCAGGGCGACGCGTTGATCCCGATCGCGTCGATGTCGCCCGGACGGACGCCCTCGCTGGCGGCCTTCGAGATCGCCGTCCGCTCCGCGCAGACGCCGAGCGGGTACGCGGCGCTTTCGACGTTGCAGCCTTCGATCGTGCGGCCGTCCTTGAGCAGCAGCACGGCGCCGACGTGGTAGTTCGAGTACGGCGCGTACGCGTTCTCTGCCGCCCGCTCGGCGAGCGTGACCAGCTCCTCGCCCGTCACGACAGCACCTGGAACACGACGAGGGTGACGGCCGCGCCGAGCACTCCCCCGTAGAGGACCTCGAGCCCGGAATGCACGCCCGCCTCGACGCGGGTCTGCGCGACGAGGATCGCCATGATGAACGTCAGGCCCGAGATGAGGAACCGGTGGGAGTCGTCGACCACGTACGTCGCGGCCATCCAACCTGCGAACGCGAGGGCCGAGTGGCCGGACGGCAGCCCGCCGCGCAACGGCGTCCCGCTGCCCGTCCAGGCCTTCGTCGCGATCACGACGAGCACGACGAGCGCCAGCGCTGCGAGCGTGATCTCCGCAGGCGCGTCGCGGACCCGGTCGAGCACGCGTGCGCTGCGGTTCGCGGCCGCATGTGCGAACACGAGATAACCGACGGCGATCGCGGTCACCGACGCGATCAGCACCGCACCGGCCGCGACGTCCTTCGCGAGCTTCGCGTTCGGGTCGAACGACGTCGTCGACACGTCGATCGCTCCCTCGATCGCCGAGTTGACCATCTCCGCAACGAGGACGAATGCGATCACGATCAGCAGTGCGATCAGTGACAGGCGATCGACGCCGAGCGCTGCCGCGGCCGCGATCACCGCGATCGCCACCGCGAAGTGGATGCGGAGGTTCCGCTGCGTCCGCAAAACGTGAATGATCCCTTCGAATGCGTAGTTGAAGCTGTCGAGCAGCGTCGGTGCACGGCCGGGAGCGCTCACAGATACAGACCCTCCTGCGCTTCCATTTCCGGGCCGTGGTCGTAGCCGAGCAGGTGCAGCAGCGCGTGCACGAGCGGCGACCGCCACTCGTCACCGACGACCTGCGGGCAGACGACGACGTCGCCGAGCTGGCGCGGAAGTCCCTCGGGCAGCTCGTCGCGCGAGTCGATCGGAAATGCGAGCGCGTCGGTCGCGTCGTCGATGCCGAGATGCTCCTTCTTCAGCGCGCGGCTCTCGTCCGGGCCGACGAACGCGATCCCGAGCTCGCCCTCACCGACGCCCTCGCCGGCGAGCACCCGCCGTGCGAGCTCGCACGCAGCGGCCTCGTCGACCTCGACGCCCGACCGGTTGTCGACCTCGATCCCGATCACTTGCTGCGCGGTTCGGAGTGCAGCTTGTAGGCCTCGACGATGCGCTGCACGAGCTTGTGCCGGACGACGTCCTGGTGGCTGAAGTGCACGAACGAGATCCCGTCGATCGCCTCGAGGATGTTCTGCACCTGGATCAGCCCCGACGCCTGCTCGCGCGGCAGGTCGATCTGCGTGATGTCGCCCGTGACGACCACCTTCGACCCGAAGCCGAGCCGTGTCAGGAACATCTGCATCTGCTCGGGCGAGGTGTTCTGCGCTTCGTCGAGGATGATGAAGCTGTCGTTGAGCGTGTTGTGCGT
>JAICLU010000054.1 GCA_025925195.1 Thermoleophilia bacterium | reverse complement strand
TCGCGCCGCGGCTCTCCTTCTTCTTCAATGCGCATCTCGACTTCTTCGAGGAGATCGCGAAGTACCGGGCGGCGCGGCGGATCTGGGCGACGCAGATGCGCGACAAGTACGGCGCGAAGGATCCACGGTCGTGGCTGATGCGGTTCCACACCCAGACCGCCGGCGTGTCGCTGACCGCGCAGCAGCCCGAGGTGAACCTGATCCGCACGGCGATCGAGGCGCTCGCGGCGGTGCTCGGCGGCACGCAGTCGCTGCACACGAACTCCTTCGACGAGGCGCTTGCGCTGCCGACCGAGCATGCGGTTCGGCTTGCGCTGCGCACGCAGCAGGTGATCGCGCACGAGACGGGTGTCGTCAACACGATCGACCCGCTCGGGGGCTCCTACTACGTCGAGCACATGACGAACGAGCTCGAACGGCAGGCCTACGACTACTTCGACAGGATCGGCAAGCTCGGCGGCGTCGTCGCGGCGATCAAGGACAACTTCTTCCAGCGCGAGATCGCCGAGGCGTCGTTCCGCTACCAGTCCGAGGTCGAGCAGGAACAGCGCGTCGTCGTCGGTGTCAACCGCTACCAGCTCGACGAGGAGCAGCAGCTCGACATCCTGCGCATCGACCCGGCGCTCGAGGCGGAGCAGTGCGAGCGGGTGCGCGGCGTCCGCGCGCGCCGAGACTCGGCGGCAGTCGAGGCGGCGCTCGCCCGGCTGAAGGACGATGCGGCCCACGACGACCGCAACCTGATGGAGCCGATCATGGACGCGTCGCGGGCGTACGTGACGATGGGCGAGATGTGCGACGCGCTCCGCGAGGTGTGGGGCGTGTGGCGCGAGACGCCGGTCTTCTAGACTCCGTCGCGGTGGCAGGGAAGATCAGAGTCGTCGTCGCGAAGCCGGGCCTCGACGGGCACGACCGGGGCGCAAAGATCATCGCGCGCGCGCTTCGCGACGCGGGTATGGAGGTCATCTACACGGGCCTCCACCAGACGCCCGAGCAGATCGTCGAGACCGCGATCCAGGAGGACGCGGATGCGGTCGGGATCTCGATCCTCTCGGGCGCGCACATGACGCTCGTCCCCCGCATCCTCGAGCTGTTGCGCGAGAACGGCGCCGAGGACCTGCTCGTGATCGTCGGCGGCACGATCCCGGCCGACGATGCGGACGAATTGAGGAAGCAGGGCGTCGCGGCGGTTTTCGGGCCCGGCGCGGCGACCACCGAGATCGTCGAGTTCCTGCGCGGCGCGGTCCCGGCGTGACCGTCGTCGTCACCGCCGAGAACGGCGTCGCAACGGTCACGATCGATCGACCCGAGGCGCTGAACGCGCTCGACGTCTCGACCCTCACCGAGCTGCGCGACCGGTTGGGGGAGCTCGCCGACGACGCGAGCGTGCGCGCGGTCGTGTTGACCGGCGCCGGCGAGAAGGCGTTCGTCGCAGGCGCCGACATCAAGTACATGAGCGGGCTCGACCCCGAGCAGGCGAAGGGGTGGGGCGCCCTCGGCCACGAGGCGGGGCGACTGCTCGAGACGATGCCGAAGCCGACGATCGCCGCGATCAACGGGTTCGCGCTCGGCGGCGGCTGCGAGCTCGCACTCGCTTGCGACATCCGCTACGCGTCGGCGCGCGCCAAGCTCGGCCAGCCGGAGATCAACCTCGGCATCGTCCCGGGGTGGGGCGGGACGCAGCGGCTCGCACGGATTTGCGGCCTCGGTGCTGCGAAGGATCTCGTCTTCTCCGGCCGCACGATCGACGCGGAGGAGGCCCTGCGCATCGGCCTCGTCAGCGCAATCGCGGATCCTGTGCTTGAGCGCGCGCACGAGACGGCCCGCGACCTCGCGGGGAAGAGCCCGGTGGCTCTCTCGCTCGCGAAGCGGCTGTGCAACCTGACGCTCGGGCTCGACCACGCCGGCGGCCTCGAGACCGAGGCGAACGAGTTCGGCGACCTCTTCGCGTCGGAGGACGCGAAGGAGGGCCTGACCGCGTTCGTCGAGAAGCGCGCACCGAACTTCGTCGGACGCTAGGAACTACGGCGCGACTTGCACGAGGGCGACGCTCAGCGCGTTGTCCGCGCCGAGCATCGACTTCAGCGTCGCGAGCGCGGGCTGCGTCCAGACGGTCGCCTGATCGCCTGCCGCGACCTCGGCCGGCTGCGGCGTCGCCAGCGTCACCGTCTGCGTCAGTCCTTTCGACTTCACGTTCATCGGGAAGGCCTGCAGCGTCGTGAGCTGCAGCTTCAGCGATGACGCGGTCGCGCTGACGACGGTGCCGGTGAGAGCGAGCGTGAACGGGGTGCCGAGCTTCGCGAAGAAGAGCAGGTGCTCTGCGGCCTGCAAGTACGGGAACGGGTCGACCGCAGCGCCACCCTTCGGGTGCACCTCGAAGTGCAGGTGCGGATGGATGCCGTTCGCATCCCCGGAGTCACCGAGATAGCCGACCTGCTGTCCGGCGGTGACCCGTGCGCCGTCCTTCAACCCCTTCGCGTACGCGGTGCCGGCGACGCACTTGCCGCGGTTGTCGTTGCGCATCGTCACGTCGTTGTTCAGGTGGATGTACTCGTACATCGTCCCGCTGTCGCCGTAGAGGTAGAGCATGCAGCCGGCGGTCGCCGACGTCGTCCAGAACTTGACGGTGCCGCTCTCGGCCGCGACGACGGGGGTCTTCTTCGTCCCGAGCAGGTCGTTGCCGGGATGCGGGGGGCCGTCCGAGCGCGCGTCGCCGAAGTCGTCCTGGTATGTCGTCGCACCGGCGACGGGGAAGACCAGCGTCGGCACGGCGCCCTTCTTCGGCGTCGCCGCAGAGGCGGCGGTCGCGGCGAGGACCAGCGCAAGCGAAACGAGAAGTGCGACGCGATGACCCATGCCCGGAAGGAATTCTAGCTTCGAAACCGTATTCCCTTGTCCATGCGTTTCCGTCTCGCACTCGCGGGGGCGCTCGCAGCAGCCTGGGCGGCGGCTGCAACGGCGGGCGCTGCCCTCAATCCACAGCACGCAGGACTGCAGGTCGCGCTGCGCGCGCAAGGTCTCTACCTCGGCCCCATCGACGGGATCGTCGGGCCGCGGACGGTCGCCGCGGTGCGCACGTTCCAGCGCGCGCACCGATTGCGCGTGACCGGTCTCGCCGACCTGCCCACGCGCCGCGAGCTCGGGCCGCTCGGCACGCCGCTCTTCGGCTCGCGCACGCTGCGGCGCGGAGACTTCGGCTGGGACGTTTCCGTCCTGCAGTTCCTGCTCGTGCGCCACGGCGTCCGCGTGCCGGTGAACGCCTACATGGACGGGCCGACCGTCGCGGGCGTGCGGCGCTATCAGGCGCAGCTGCGGCTGAACCCGGACGGCGTCGCGGGGCCGGCGACCTTCGCAGCGCTCGGGCTGCAGTCGCACGTTCCGGTGAAGACGGTGCGGGTCGGTGTGGCGACGGTGCAGCGGTACGTCGTCCGGCCGGGTGACTCGTTGACGGCGATCGCGCGGGCACACGGGACGTCACTGGGGCGGCTGCTCCGGCTGAACGGCCTCGATCCCGCGCGGCCGTTGCTGATCGGGACGAAGCTGCGGCTGCCGGCTGCGGTGCACAGTGTCGCGCCGACCGCGGTCGCGGCGAGCAACGCCGACGCTGTGCGGTCGTCGCTCGATCGGTGGGCGGCGTACTACGGCGTCGATCCGCATCTCGCGCACGCGCTCGCGTGGATGGAGTCGGGCTACAACAACTCGATGGTGTCGTCGGTCGGCGCACAGGGCGTCATGCAATTGCTGCCGACGACATGGTCATATGTCGAGGACGTCCTGATCGGCCACAAGGTCTCCGACCATGGCCCCGACGGGAACATCCACGTCGGCATGGCGTACATCCATCACCTGCTCGCCGCGTTCGGCGGGGACGAGCAGCTGGCCCTGGCGGCGTGGTATCAGGGCGAACGCTCGGTGCGCGCAAACGGCCCTCTGCAGGTGAGCAAGGTCTTCGTCGCGAACGTGCTCGCGCTGAAGCAGCGCATGTGACGCCTTTGTAACGGGGGTTGCCCCCGTTACAAAGGCTCGACTATGTCGCGGAGCAGGTCTCGCGCCCGCGCCACGTCGCCACCGATCGCCCCGAGGACGAGCGTGTCGTCGACGAACGGGAACGGCTTCCAGTACCCGGCCGAGCCCTGGTAGCTACCCCAGAACCAGTCCTGCGGCCGGTCGCAAAGCCCGTCCCGAACGGGATTGCGGGCGATGTAGCGGACGACCCCGAGCAGATCGCGGTCGTCCTCGATCCGGCGCAGTTTGTACGACTCGGCCCGCAGGTGGCCGCTCCGCGCCCAGCGCCAGTTGAACGACTGCGCGTAAGGCCCGAACAGGTCGTGCATGCCTTTCTGGAGGACGTCGTCGGCCAGGTCGAGGATCAGGTGAAAATGTGTCGGCATGAGGACGAATGCGACGCACGTCCATGTCGACTTCGCGTGCGCGGCCGCGAGCCCGTTGCAGAAGGATGTGCGGTCGAAGTCGTCGCGGAACATCAGTGTCGGCCCGGTCGCCCGACGCCAGACGTGATAGACGCCGGCCGGGATTCGACCGCGATTCGTGCGTGGCATCCATCGACTGTGGCGGTCGATTCCGCACCGGCGCGTGTCGACTTCGACGCGGTTCGTGCGCGTCACGCCTTTGCAACGGGGGCAACCCCCGTTGCAAAGATGTGACGTTCGTTGAACGGGGATTCAAGGGGCATCGGTAGGATCGCGCGGGCTATGAAGATCGCGGTCTGCGTGAAGCATGTTCCCGAGGGGTCGTCGCGGATCGATCCCGGGTCGAAGCGGCTCGACCGCTCCGGCGAGGGCGCGCTCAACCACTTCGACGCGAACGCGGTCGAGGAGGCGCTGCGCCTCAAGGGCGACGGCGACGCCGAGGTGGTCGTCGTCTCGCTCGGTCCGGCGAAGGCCGCGGATTCGCTGCGCAAGGCGCTCGCGATGGGCGCCGACCGGGCAGTCCTCGTCAGCGACGACGCGGCAGCCGGCTCCGACCTCGTCGCCACGAGCAAGCTGCTCGCGAAAGCGCTCGAGCGCGAAAACACCGACATCGTCCTCTTCGGCCAGCAGGCGAGCGACTCCGACGGCGCCGTCCTCTGGGCCGCCGTCGCCGAGCGCCTGCAGCGGCCCGTCGTCTCGCAGGCGTCCGAGCTGTCCGTGAGCGACGGGACGCTGCACGTCAAGCGGCAGACCGAGTTCGGCTACGACATCATCGAGGCGCCGCTCCCCGCCGTCGTCGCCGTCAGCGACGCGATCAACGAGCCGCGCTATCCGTCGCTCAAGGGGATCATGGGCGCGAAGAAGAAGCCGTTCGACACGCTGTCGCTCGCAGACATCGGCGTCGACGCCGCAGAAGCCGGCGAGCAGGGATCGAAGACGCAGGTGCTCGGTCTGGGCGAGCCGCCCGCGCGCGGCGACGCCCGCAAGATCGAGGACGACGGCAACGCCGCGCAGCAGATCGTCGACTTCCTCGCGGAGAAGCGCCTCGTATGAGCGTCCTCGTCTTCATCGAGCACCACGGAAGCGAGCTGCAGAAGGGCTCGCTCGGCGTCCTCACGAAGGCCGCCACGCTCGGCGACGCCGACGTCGCGGCCGTGCTCGTCGGCGGCGGTGTCAAGGCGCTCGCGTCCGAGGCGGCCACGTTCGGCGCCGCGAAGGTGTTCGTCGCCGAGAGCGACGACCTCGAGCCGCCGCTGCCCCAGCCGCGCGTCGACGTGATCGCGAAGGTCGCGCAGGAGAACGGCTACGACACGATCCTGCTCGCCAACTCGGTGCTCGCCGCCGACGTCGCAGCCGGCCTCTCCGCGCGGCTTGACGCGGGCCTCAACTGGGATCTCGTCGACATCGACGCCGATTTCACCGGCAAGCGCCCGGCGCTGCAGGATTCGGTCTACGTCGACGTCGGCTGGACGTCGACGCCGCGCATCGCGCTCTTCCGCGCCGGGTCGTTCGACGCGAGCGCCACGGCCTCCGGCGAGCCGCAGATCGTCGACGTCGCCGTCGAGCTGTCGGAGCACTCGCGCGGCGCGAAGATCGTCTCGCAGGAGCTCGAGGAGTCGAGCAGCGGCCCGTCGATCGAGGACGCCGACATCGTCGTCGCGGGCGGCCGCGGCCTCGGCGCGCCGGAGAACTTCAGCCTCGCGGAGGAGCTTGCGCGCGCGCTCGGGGGCGCGGTCGGCGCGACGCGCGCCGTGGTCGACGCCGGCTGGTATCCGTACAGCGCACAGATCGGCCAGACCGGCAAGGTCGTCTCGCCGAAGCTCTACGTCGCGCTCGGCATCAGCGGCGCGATCCAGCACAAGGTCGGCATGCAGAGCTCGAACGTGATCGTCTCGATCAACAAGGACGCGAACGCGCCGATCTTCGAGTTCAGCGACCTCGGCGTCGTCGGCGACGTCCACGAGATCGTCCCGAAGCTGACCGAGCTCATCGCTCAGCGCAAGAGCTCGTAATGGCCGACCGCGCGAGCGACTACCCGCCGCCGTTCGACCCGCGCGCGTTCGTCGCCGAGCCGACCGATCCGGCCGACGAGCGGATCGAGGTCGGCGTCCTCATCGTGGGAGCGGGCCCCGCCGGCCTCGCCTGCGCGATCCGGCTCGGGCAGCTCCTCGAGGAGCATCCGGACGTCGCGGAGCGGCTCGGCGAGGTGCCGGTTGCGATCGTCGAGAAGGGCAAGCAGCCCGGCTCGCACCTGCTCTCCGGCGCCGTCGTCAACCCGCGTGCGCTCCGCCGCCTCTTCAAGGGCACGAACATCCGCCTCGAGGACATGCCGTCGTACGGCCCCGTGCACGAGGAGGCGGTGTACGTCCTCACGAAGGGCAAGGCCCTGCGCATCCCGCCGCCGCCGCCGATGCGCAACCACGGCAACTGGATCTTCTCGCTCTCGCAGCTCGGCCGGTGGCTCGCCGAGCGGGCCGAGGAGGCCGGCGCGATGGTGCTGCCCGAGACGTCCGCCGAGAAGCTGCTCGTCGCGCACGGGCGCGTCGCCGGCATCCGCACGGGCGACAAGGGGCGAAACCGCGACGGCGAGCCGATGGGCAACTACGAGCCCGGCTCCGACCTCGTCGCGAAGGTCACGGTGCTCGCCGAGGGGACGCAGGGGCACCTGACCGGCGTCGCGCTCGACCGCTTCGGACTGCGCGGCGAGGAGCCGCAGGTGTGGGAGCTCGGCGTCAAGGAGGTCTGGCGCGTCCCGAAGGCGCCGCGCGGCGTCATCCACACGATGGGGTGGCCGCTCCGTACGAGCGCGAAATACCGGGAGTTCGGCGGCTCCTTCGTCTACCCGATGGGCGACGACATGCTGACGATCGGGATGGTCGTCGGCCTCGACTACCGCGACGTCGAGCTGTCGGCGCACGACCTGCTGCAGGAGCTGAAGACGCACCCGAAGATCGCCAAGCTGCTGGCGGGCGGCGAGCGGATCGGCTGGGGCGCGAAGACGATCCCGAGCGGCGGCTGGTACAGCCTGCCGAACCGCCTGCACGCGCCGGGCCTGCTGCTCGCGGGCGACGGCGTCGGCATGGTCAACGTGCCGCGCCTCAAGGGCGTCCACTACGCGATCGAGTCGGGGCGTCTCGCGGCCGAGTCCGCGTTCGCCGCGCTCCGGCGCGGGCAGACGCCCTCGACCGCGCTGCAGTCGTACGACGACGCGGTGCGCTCGAGCTTCATCGCACAGGACCTGTACGAGGTGCGCGACATGCGTCAGGTGTTCGGTCGCGGCTTCTTCATGGGCGGCGCGCTCGCGAGCGCGATGACGGTGTCGAAAGGGCGCCTCGCGCTCGGGAAGATGCGCGCCGAGCCCGACGCCGAGCAGCCGCTGCTCCGCAGCGACCGGGCGGCGAGCTACCCCGCGCCGGACGGAAAGCTGACGTTCGACAAGCTCTCGTCGGTCTTCGCATCGGGCAACAAGACGCGCGACGACCAGCCGAATCACATCCGCATCGAGCGTCACGTCCCGAACGACGTGGCGGAGATGTGGGTCAACCTCTGCCCGGCGCAGGTGTACGAGATCGGCGCCGAGGACGGCGACGGCACGGTGACCGTCAACGTCGCACCCTCGAACTGCGTGCAGTGCGGGGCGATCACGGCGAAGGGCGGCCGGTTGACACCGCCCGAGGGCGGCTCCGGGCCCGAGTACACACTCACGTAGTACCCCCAGCCGGCCCCCGCTCGTTGCAGCCTTCGTGGAAGCAATCGCCGATGTCCGCCGTACACCCGCAGACTGGGAGGAGCCGCTTGCGCGCGTCGGGCTCGTCGCGAAGGGCGTCTCCTACGTGCTGGTCGGCGCGCTCGCGGCCGGCGTCGCGGCCGGAGTCGGCGGCAGCACGACGAGTCGCCAGGGCGCGCTGCATCAACTCGCCGGCAATCTGTTCGGCGAGGTCGTCCTCGTGCTGCTCGTCGCCGGCTTCGCCGCCTATGCGCTGTGGCGGATCGCGCAGGCCGTCCAGGACGACGAGTGGACGAAGCGGCTCGGATATCTCGGCCGCGCCGCGATCTACGCGAGCCTGACGTTCAGCGCCGCGAAGATTCTCGCAGGCGCGGGCGGCGGCTCCCAGAACGCGAAGACGCATCGCACGACGGCGGTTGTCCTCGGCTGGCCCGGTGGCCGCGAGATCGTGATCGCGGGCGGTCTCGCCGCGATCGGCGTCGGGCTGTGGAACCTGTACCGCGGCGTCACCCGAAAATTCGAGGACAAGTGGCGCGGCCACAGCGACGCGGGCTCCGCGGTCGGGGTGGTCGGCCATGTCGCGCGCTTCGTCGTCTTCGCGCTGATCGGGATCTTTGCTATTCGCGCTGCAGTCGACTACGACGCGAAGCAGGCGGTCGGCCTCGACGGCGCCCTGCAGAAGCTCGCTCACGCGTCGTACGGATCCGTCCTGCTGGGACTGACCGCAGCCGGGCTCGTCGCGTACGGCCTCTACTGCTTCGTCGACGCGCGCTACCGCGACGTCACGCGCTGAGACCGGGCTTACGCACGATTTACCCCGCGCGTACCGCCGCCTGACGACGCGGGGGGATCTTCCAGTCCACCGATTCACTCGACTGGAGGTCCACCGATGTTCCGCAAGCTCCTCGTCATCGCAGCAGTCGCAGCGCTCTGTGTTGTCGGCGCGGCGTCCGCGAACAACGGGCACGGCAAGATCCGCTACTCGTTCCTCGGCACCGTCACGGCCGTTCCGTCGAACGGCGCAACCAGTGGGGGCGTGTCGATCGACGTCACGGGCGGCAACAGGCCGGCGCTGCGCGCCATGCTCGGCGCACCGGTCACGCAGACGTTCGCGTACGACTCGAGCACCGAGTTCCTCAAGTGGTCCGACGGCAAGCCGACGGTCGTCACTCCCTCCGACCTCGCAACCGGCGACTACGTCTGGGTGCACGTTCGCGCGCCGCGCGGTAGCGATCTCTCCGACCTGGAGAAGATCGACGCCGGGATCGTCGGCGACCACGGCGCCCAGCTCTACAAGGCGGACCTGCCGCTCTACCTGTTCCGCGGCCGGCTGACCGCGGTCGGCGCGAACGGCACGATCGCCGTCACGGTCAACGGCGGCAACAAGCGGGCGCTCCACCTCCTGCTCGGCTCCGGCCGCGACCAGACCTTCACGACCGGCGGCACGACCATCTTCCTGCTCTGGCAGGGCAAGGTGCCGACCGTGATCGATGCGTCGAAGCTCGTCGTCGGCGACCGGGTCGCCGTCCGGATCCGCGCCGCGGCCACGTCGTCGCTCGCCCAGGTCGAGACGACCGCAGCAAAGCACGTCGGCGATCGCGAGCCCGCCTCGAAGTGAGCAACGCCAGCAGAGGGCGCCCACGACGGGCGCCCTCTTTTTACATCCCGCTTACGCGTATGAACCGGAATCGGGGCAAAGATATGAGGATGAGCCGGCGCCGCTTCATGATCCTGGTGACGACACTCGTCGCCCTCAACACCTTCTTCTGGATCGCGGGCAGTGGGTTCGCGCTGCCGCGGAGCATCGTCAACCAGTTCTTCGGCAACAAGATGATCCGCGCCGAAGTGATCGTGCAGGCGCCGGGCGCCGCGCAGGACTGGCGCATCGACCGCGGCGTGATCACATCCGTCGCCGGTACCGCGGTCACGCTCCGCGAGGCGGACGGCACGTCGGTTTCGGTCGACGTCAGCCCGGCCGCGCGCGTCCAGGGCGCGCCCCGGATCGCCTCGGCGTCGAAGTTGCGGCCGCGCCTGCGCGTCGTCATCTACCACCAGGCCAACGCGCAGGCCCAGCTCGTGCAGGTCGAAGGCCGCTCCTAGTACAACTAGGAGTCATGTCGGCCACGGCGACCGGGGGCGTCCTACTGCTCGTCGAGGACGACGAGGCGATCGGACGGCTGGTCAAGACGTATCTCGAGCAGCAGGACGGCTGGCGCGTCGTCTGGCTCCGCTCGGGCGAGGAGGCGGTTGCCGAGCTGCGTCGCCATCCCGTGCGGCTCGTCGTGCTCGACATCGGGCTGCCGGGCATCGACGGCTTCGAGGTCTGCCGGCGGCTTCGCGCCTACTCGAAGGTGCCGATCGTGATGCTCACCGCACGCGACGAGGAGCCCGACCGGGTCGCGGGCCTCGAGCTCGGCGCCGACGACTACGTCGCGAAGCCGTTCTCCCCGCGCGAGCTCGCCGCCAGGATCAAGGCGATTCTGCGACGCGTCGAACAGCGCAACGAGGATGCCGTGCTGACCGCGCACGAGATCGTGCTTCGCCGCGACTCGATGGACGTGACCGTCAGCGGCGCGCAGATCGAGCTGACGAGCAAGGAGTTCGATCTGCTCGCGTGCTTCCTCGAGCACCCCGGCATCGTCCTGTCGCGCGAGAAGCTGCTCGACCTCGTGTGGGGGATGACGTATCCGGGCGGCACACGGACCGTCGACGTCCACGTCGCGCAGTTGCGCCGCAAGCTGGGCGATCCCGACACGATCCGCACCGTGCGCGGCGCGGGCTACAAGCTCGCGGCCCAATAGAGTCGACACCGTGAACAGCCTGCGGACGCGTTTGTTCGGGGCGATTGCGCTGACGGTCGCGATCTGCGTTGCGCTGACGGTCGTGGTCGGCCTCGTCCTGACGCGGCGCGCCGTCGACCGTGGCGCGTTGCACGACCTCTCGCACCAGGCCGACCTGATCGCCGGCAGCCAGGGCGCCGACAAGACCGTGGCTGCGAACTTCGCCGGGCTCGAGGTGTACTTCAAGCGCCAGCGCGAGACGTTCCGCGAGGACGCGCGAATCCTGCCCGGCTGGGCGCAGACCGCGCTCGTGAAGCACGGGACGCCCGACGGCACTCTCCGCCTGGACGGCGTCGAGTACTTCTTCTCGGCCCGCGACGTCCAGGGCCGCAAGAAGCCGTTCATCCTCCTGCGCCCGAAGAGCGCGACCGCCGACCGGATGACCGCCTACTTCTACAGCCTGTTGCTCGCTGCGGTCCTCGGCGGCATCCTGGCCGCCGCCGCCGCGTTCCTGCTGGCGCGACGGATCGCCCGCCCGGTCGGCCGCGTCGCGGCGGCGAGCCGCGAGCTCGCCCGCGGCGAGCATCCGGATCCGGTGCCGGTCGAGGGCGGCACCGAGCTCGCGACGCTCGCGAACGCATTCAACGACCTCGCCGTGCAGCTCGCCCGCGCCCGCGAGGCCGAGCGGTCGTTCCTGCTCTCGGTCAGCCACGAGCTGAAGACGCCGCTGACGGCGATCCGGGGCTACGCGGAGGCGGTCGAGGACGGCGCGATCGACCCGCGCGAAGCGGCCGCGACGGTTGCAGTCGAGGCGGCGCGGCTCGAGCGGCTCGTGCGCGACCTGCTCGACCTCGCACGGATGAACAAGACGGACTTCAGCGTGCACAACAGCGAGATCGACCTCGTCGACGTGGCAGAGGACGCCGTGCGCCGCTATCAGCCGAAGGCCGACGCGTTCGGTGTCGCGCTGAGCTGCGCGAGCGAGGGGCCGAGCCTTGCCATTGCGGACGCCGACCGCGTGCTGCAGGTCGTCTCGAACCTCGTCGAGAACGCGCTGCGGCTGACACCGGCCGGGGGCGAGGTGCGCGTCGTGACAGGGCCCGGCATGCTCCGCGTCGAGGACACGGGACCCGGGCTCGGCGACGAGGAGCGGGCGCACGCCTTCGAGCGCTTCTACCTGCACGAGCGCTACGGCCGGGAGCGCCCGGTCGGCACGGGGCTGGGGCTTGCCCTCGTCAAGGAGTTGACCGAGGCGATGGGCGGCACGGTGGAGGTCGAGAGCGAGCCGGGCCGGTTGACGGCGTTCACCGTCCGGTTGCGGATGCCCGCGCGCGTAACCTCACGCGTGTGATCACCGTCGACGACGTCGAGCGCGCGGCCCACACGATCGCCGGGCGCGTGCACCGCACGCCGCTGCTGCACTCGACGACGCTCGGTGCGCACCTCAAGGCCGAGCTCTTCCAGAAGACCGGCGCGTTCAAGGTCCGGGGCGCGCTGAACAAGGTCGTGTCGCTGACCGCGGAGGAAAAGGCGCGCGGAGTCGTCACCGTCTCCGCGGGCAACGCCGGCCAGGCGGTCGCGTGGGCGGCGCGCGAGGAGGGCGTCGACGCGCTGATCGTCACGTGGCGCGACGCCGATCCGCTCAAGGTGGCCGCGATGCGCGGCTACGGCGCGACGGTCGACCAGGAGATCGACACGCCCGGCGAGGCATTCGACCGGCTGGACGAGGTGCTCGCCGAGTCGGGCCGCACGCTCGTGCATCCGTTCGACGACCCGCTCGTCATCGCCGGCCAGGGCACGATCGGCCTCGAGATCCTGGACGACGGGCCATCGCCGGACGTCGTGCTCGCCGCGGCCGGCGGCGGCGGCCTCGTCAGCGGCCTCGCGGTCGCAGTCAAGGCGCGCTGTCCGGAGGCGCGCGTGATCGCCGTCGAGCCGGAGGGCTCGACCGCGCTCCGCTCGGGGCTCGAGGCGGGTGAGCCCGTCCGCGTCACGATCGACACGGCGGCCGACGCGCTGACCGGCCCGTTCGCCGGAACGCGCTGCCTCGAGATCTGCCGGGAGCTCGGCGTCGAGTCGGTGCTCGTCTCCGAGCAGGAGCTCGTCGACGCGTTCCGCTTCCTCTATGCCCGTACGAAGCTCGCGTGCGAGCTCGGCGCGGCGGCGCCCGTGGCGGCGCTGCTCGCAGGCAAAGCGGGCGTCGAACCGGGCCAGACGGTGGTCGCGATCGTCTCGGGCGGCAACGTGGGACCCAAACAGGCCGCTGCTATTCTGGCTGGGCGATGAAGACCGACATCCATCCCGAGTACGTCCTCGCGACCGTCACCTGCTCCTGCGGGAACACGTTCCAGACGCGGTCGACGAAGCCCGAGCTGCACGTCGAGATCTGCTCGAACTGCCACCCGTTCTACACGGGCAAGCAGAAGCTCATGGACAGCGGCGGCCGGGTGGAGCGCTTCCAGAAGAAGCTGGAGCGCGCCGAGCGCGCGAAGCGCGCCGCCACGTCGGACCGCTAATCCCGATGAGCAACATCGGCGGACAGGCCGTCCTCGAGGGCGTGATGATGCGCGGCCCGGGCAACTGGGCCGTCGCCGTTCGCACCCCGAACGGCGAGATCGCGCACGTCGCGCGCCCGGTCGTCTCGGGGATGGCCCGCCATCGCGTGCTGCGGCTGCCCGTGATCCGGGGCGTCATGGCGCTCGGCGAGTCGCTCGCAATCGGCTTTCGCGCGCTCGCAATCTCCGCGAACTACGCGGCGCAGGAGGAGAACGGCAAGGCCGGCGAGGAAGGGGCCGAGCCCGATACCGAGCTCTCGCGCGGCGCGCTCTTCTTCGCATTCGCGGTCGCGATCGGCTTCGCGCTCGTGCTCTTCAAGGTGACGCCGGGCCTGCTGACCGAGCTGCTGCCGATCAAGAGCGGCGGCTGGTTCGTGATCGTCGAGGGGCTGATCCGCGTGTCGATCTTCGTCGCCTACCTGTTCCTGATCTCGCTGCTGCCCGACCTGCGCCGCGTCTTCCAGTACCACGCCGCCGAGCACAAGGCGATCAACGCCTACGAGGCCGGCGAGCCGCTCGAGCCGGAGGTCGTGCAGCGGTACTCGCTGATCCATCCCCGCTGCGGCACTGCCTTCCTGCTCTGGGTGATGGTCCTCGCGGTCTTCGTCTTCGCGTTCTTCGGGCGGCCCGCCTGGTACTGGCTGATCGTCACCCGCATCGCCTTCCTGCCCCTGATCGCCGGGATCGCGTACGAGCTGATCCGGTTCGCGGGCAAGCACCAGAACCGCGTCGTCATGACGATCCTCGCGCCGGGCCTGTGGCTCCAGCGCCTGACGACGCGTGAGCCGACGCTCGACCAGCTCGAGGTGAGCATCCGCGCGCTGCGCGAGGTGCTGCAACTCGAGTCGGCCGCCGTCGGCGACAATCGCGTCGAAGTCATGGCGTAGAGCAAAAGGAGAGCGAGATGGCGACCGACCGTCGTGCAGACGTGACGTGGCAGGGCAGCCTGATGGAGGGGAGCGGGACGATCCGCTCGACGACGAGCGGGGCGATCGGGGAGCAGTCCGTCAGCTGGCCGAACCGGGCCGAGGACAATCCCGACAAGACGAGCCCCGAGGAGCTGATCGCCGCCGCGCACGCCGCGTGCTTCGCGATGGCGCTCTCGCACGGCCTCGCCCAGGGCGGCAATCCGCCCGACGAGGTGAAGACGTCCGCCGTCGTCACCTTCCAGCCCGGCGAGGGCATCACGAAGATCGCGCTGACCGTCGAGGGAAGCGTCCCGGGCATCGACGCGGCGGCGTTCGAGGAAGCCGCGAACACCGCGAAGGAGAACTGCCCGGTGTCGAAGGCGCTCGCGAGCGTGCCGGAGATCACCCTGGAGGCGCGGCTAACGTAATTCGCGGCATGGCCGCCGACTTCGACAACCTGATCGCCGAGCTCGAGCGCTCCTACCGGGAGCTGCAGGCGCGCATGTCCGACCCGTCGGTCTACAACGACCACCGCGAGGCGGCCGACGTCGGGCGGAAGCTGAAGGAGCTCGAGGGGCCGTACAAGCTCGCGCAGGAGTGGCGAAGCGCGCGTGAGGACCTCACGGCCGCGCGCGACGACGCCGACCTGCGCGAGCTCGTCCCCGAGCTCGAGCAGCGCACGGCGCGACTCGAGGAGGAGCTGCGCCTCGCGATGGTGCCGAACGACCCGGCCGACGAGAAGGACGTCATCCTCGAGGTGCGCCAGGGCGTCGGCGGCGACGAGGCGGCGCTCTGGGCGGGCGACCTGTACCGCATGCTCGCCCGCTACGCCGAGCGGCGCGGCTTCAAGGTCGAGGAGCTCGGCGCGAGCGCGAGCGAGGGCGGCGGCTACAAGGAGGTCACCTTCGCGATCAAGGGAAACGGGGCGTACCGCGTCTTCAAGTGGGAGGGCGGCACGCACCGTGTGCAGCGCGTCCCGGAGACCGAGGCGCAGGGGCGCATCCACACGTCGACCGCGACCGTCGCCGTCATGCCGGAGGCGGAAGAGGTCGAGGTCAACATCGATCCGAACGACCTGAAGATCGACGTCTACCGCTCGACGGGCCCCGGCGGCCAGTCGGTCAACACGACCGACTCGGCCGTGCGCATCACGCACCTGCCGACCGGCGTCGTCGTCGCGATGCAGGACGAGAAGTCGCAGCTCCAGAACAAGGACAAGGCGATGCGGGTGCTCCGCGCGCGGTTGTACGAGCGCGAGCTCGAGCTCCGCCGCGCCGAGCTCGACGCGACGCGTCGCTCGCAGATCGGCACCGGCGAGCGCGCGGAGAAGATCCGGACGTACAACTTCCCCGAGAACCGGCTCACCGATCACCGCGTGAAGCTGACCGTGCACCAGCTCGACCGGATCCTCCAGGGCGAGCTCGACGAATTCACCGAGGCGCTCGCCACCGAGGACCGCCGCCAGGCACTCGGCGAGTGACGTTGCGCATGGACGTGCGCACGGCGCTTCGTGAGACCGAGCGGCAGCTCGCGGCCGCCGGTGTCGAGACGCCGCGCGTCGACGCGGAATGGATCGTCGCGCACGCGCTCGGCACGACGCGGAGCGGCGTCTACGCGCAGCTCGACGCCGTGGTCGACCTCGACGGCCTCGTCGAGCGCCGGGCCGCGCGGGAGCCGCTCGCCTATGTGCTCGGAGAATGGGGCTTCCGCCGCCTGACGCTGAAGACGGATTCGCGCGCGCTCGTGCCGCGTCCCGAAACCGAGATCGTCGTCGAGCGCGTGCTCGCCCTCGTGCGCGACGTGCGGGCGCCGCGCGTGCTCGACATCGGCGTCGGCTCCGGCGCGATCGCGCTCGCGCTGAAGGACGAGCGGCCGGACGCGGTGGTGACCGGCGTCGACGTTTCCGGCGACGCTCTCGGGCTCGCGCGTGAGAACGCCGCCCGACTCGGGCTCGACGTCGAGCTGCGCGAGGGCGACGAGTCGGCGGCCGGCGACGGCTGGGATCTCGTCGTGTCGAACCCGCCCTACGTCGACTCGCTCGAG
>JAICLU010000012.1 GCA_025925195.1 Thermoleophilia bacterium | reverse complement strand
CCACTTTCTCGTTGCGCCCATGAACGGCCTTGCGCGAACCTCCGGGGCGGGGCAGCGGCCGACGACCTGTCGCTTGCGCAACTCCCCGTTCTGCCGATACTGGGAAGGGGTCGCGGCGGCCCTGCGGAATCCAGGCACGCGGCCCTTGCGACACGTAGATTCCCGGCCACGACGGTTCCACGGGGGCGGTAGTGCACGACGCGATCAGCGCCTTTCATACGGTCAACCTCATTGCGTTCGTCACGCTGGGAGTCGTGGCCGTGCTCACGTGGCGGCGGCGACGCGACCGGGCGAGCGTCTGGGCGGCGGCCGCGTTTGGATCGCTCGCGGTTCTCGAGCTCCTCAGCCTGATCCCGCAGCACGAGGAGAACGTCGGCGAGAAGGTCGTCACGCGGATCGAGATCGCGATCCTCGTTCTCTTTCCCTATCTCCTCTTCCGCTTCACGAACGCGTTCCGCAAGCCCGGCCTGCCGCTCGCGCGCGCGCTGTTCGGGCTGACGACCGTGCTCCTCGTCTGGGCGTTTCTCATCCGCCGCTATCCGCAGGCCGGCGAGACGCGCAGCAACGCGTTCGAGGCGTTCGTCCTCCTCTTCCTCTTCCACTGGATCGTGCTGACGATCGCGTCCGCGTGGAGCCTCTGGCGCGCCGGCCGCGCGCAGCCGTCGGTGGCGCGACGGCGGATGCAGCTGCTCGCGTTCGCCGGCGCGACGCTCGCCGTGGCGCTCCTGCTCGCGCTCCCGGTCTCGACAAGCAACTCGAGCTGGGCGCTCGGCACGCAGATCCTCGGCCTCGCCGCGGTGATCGCATTTCTCGTCGGGTTCGCCCCGCCGCAGCTGATGCGCATCCTGTGGCGCACGCCCGAGACCGAGCGCTTCCAGGCGGCGATGGCGAGCCTCCTCACCTTCGCCGAGTCGCAGGAGGAGGTCGCGAGACGCGTGCTCGAGCCCGCCGCGCAGATGGTCGGGGCGCGCGCCGCGACCGTCCGGAACGCGGAGGGCAAGGTCGTGGGCTCGTGGAACGTCCACGCCGCCGGCGACGCCGACGACACCGAGCTCGTGGAGGTCGAGGCCCCCGGCGCGACGCTGACCGTCTGGACGACCCCGTACGCCCCGTTCTTCGGCGACGAGGAGCTCGCGCTGCTGCGCTCGCTCGGAGCGGTCACCGGGCTGGCGCTCGACCGGGTGCGCCTCTACCAGTCGGAGCACGAATCGCGCCTGCAGCTCGAGCGGGCGAACGAGCTGAAGGCCAACTTCATCGCGCTCGCCGCGCACGAGCTGCGCACGCCGATGACGACGATCCACGGCTTCGTGACGACCCTGCACCATCTCGGCGACCGCCTCGACGAGCAGCAGCGTGAGACGGTCCGTGAAGCTCTCATCCAGCAGACGGAGCGGATGGCCCGCCTCGTCGAGCAGCTGCTCGATCTGTCGCGCCGCGACGCCGAGGCGATCGACATCGTCCCGGAACGCGTCGACGTGCGGGCACAGGTCGAGGAGATCGTTCGCGCGACCGCCGCCGACCCGGATTCGGTCGACGTCGTCGTCCCCGACGGCGCGGTCGCCACCGTCGATCGCAACGTGCTCGACCGCGTGATCGGCAACCTGATCACCAACGCCTTCCGGTACGGGCAGCCGCCGGTGACGGTGAGGGCCGAGCGGACCGACCGCCATCTGCGGATCACGGTCGAGGATCACGGCCACGGCGTCCCGGCGGAGTTCGTGCCCGACCTGTTCGAGCGCTTCTCCCGCAGCGAAGGCTCGCGGGCGGCGGCGGTCGGAACCGGGCTCGGCCTGTCGATCGCGCGCTCGTACGCCCGCGCACACGGCGGCGACCTCGTGTACGAGGATGCCGATCCCGAAGGCGCGTGCTTCAGGCTCATCCTGCCCGCGACGGTCGGCGGCTCGTGAGCGCCGACGCGTTCGACGTCGCCCAGCTCGCGCTGCTCGGCGAAGCAGCCGAATGCCTGCAGGACGTGGCGGTCTTCGTGTGGGACGACGACCGCAACTACGTCGCGGTCAACCAGGCGGCCTGCGCCCTCCTCGGCCGGACACGCGAGCAGATCCTTCACCTGAAGGTCGGCGACCTGACGCCCGATCGTGCGTCGCCGCTCTTCCGGGAGGTGCAGCACGGCGGTGTCCACACCGGTCTCGTCGAGTTCGAGGGCGGGCGCCTTCGCTTCGTCACCTGCCCGACGCGCGTGGCCGGCCTGCCGTACATGGTCAGCGTCTGCTGGCAGGATGAGGCGCGATGAGCGACCGCTGGGAGGAGGGCTTCGACCGGTGGACGCCGCACGGCGCCCCCGCCGCGGACGAGCCCGACGTCGAGGTCGACCGCACCGAGCTGCTGCGACTGGCGCGCGAGCTCGCAGCCCAGCGGCAGGGCGAGCAGTCCCGGGCGCAGAGCGAGCTCGATCGCCTGAAGGAATCGCTCCGCGAGCGCGCCGCCGCCGTCGCCGAGCGCGAGCGCGAGCTCACGGAGCTGCAGCGCCGGCTCGAGAACGGTAAAGCCGCGAAGCGGGCGAGGCAGCCACAGTCGCAGCCGCCGTCGCCCGATCTCGAGGCGCTCGCGGCGCGCGAGCGTTCGGCGCTCGAGCGGCTCCAGGCGGTCGAGGCACGTGAGCGGGAGCTCTCGGCGCGCGCGACCGAGCTCGAGACCGAAACGGCGCGGCTCGCCGAGCAGGAGACGGCGCTGCGCGCGGAGCTCGACGCCGCCCGCGAAGAGCTCGACCGGTCGGAGGAGGATCGCCGGCTCGCTGCCGCCGAACGCGAGCGACTCGAGGAACGGCTCGAAGAGGCACGCCGCGCCGAGAAGGAGCTGGCGGCGCGCCGGCTCGAGCTCGAGCGCGAGCGTGAGCGGATCGAGGCGCGCGAGCGCGAGGTCGCGGCCCGCGCGGCCGACGCCGACCCACAGGAGGACGCGCTCGACCCCTACGACGAGCGTGAGCAGGAGCTGCGCCGGCTCGAGGGCCGCCTCGAGGCGCGGGAGCGCGAGCTGGCGCTGCTCCGCCAGGGGCTCGACGCACAGCGGATCGAATTGCGCGACCGCGAGCGCGCGCTGCGACGGCGCGAGGTCGTCGGGGTGCGCCAGACCTTCGACGCGCCGCTGACGCCGCCGAGCTTCAGCGACGGTCTCGCGTCGTTCGTCAGCGGTCGCCGCAGCAGCGACTGACGTTGCTAAGGTCGAGGCGAGGCCCGCTCCGTGCGGGCCGTTCGCCATGTCCGAGTACCTGAACTCCGTCGATCCGCCAGACCTCGGCCTGCTGCCGACGTTCGGCCGCCTGCTCCGCCTCTGGCGGGCAGAGTGGCGCCTGGGCGCGCTCGGGCTCTCGCTCGCGCTCGTCTACACGCTGATCTCGATCACGATCCCGCTGATCACCCAGCACGCGGTCGACGACGCGATCGTCACGCATCGCAAGCCCCTCTGGCCGTACATCCTCGCGATCGTCGCGCTCGCCGCCGTGCGGTTCGTCGGAAACTTCACGCGCCGCTTCGCGACGGCGCGAATCGGCATCCGCATCGAGGCACGGATGCGCGAGCTGCTCTACCAGGCGTACCTCCGCTATCCACGCGCGTTCTACGACCGGCATGCGACGGGGCAGGTGCTGTCACGCGCGACGAACGACCTCTACCCGATCCGCTACTTCATCGGCTGGGGCCTCGTGCAGGGGATGCAGAGCGTGATGATGATCCTCGGCGCTTCGATCGTGCTCGTGATCGTCGACGCGCGGCTCGCCCTGTACACCGCGGTCGCGATGCCGCCGATCACAGTGCTTGCGCTGCGCTTCGCGCGTCGCGTGTCGCCGCTGTCGCGTCAGGTGCAGGAGCGCAAGGGCGACGTGACCGAGGCGGCGGACGAAGCCGTCGTCGGGATCGAGATGGTGCAGGCGTTCGGCCGCGAGGACGACGTGCGCGGCCGGTTCGGAGCGAAGGCCGAGGCGGTGCGCGACACCGTCATCAAGCAGGCCGGTGTCGAGGCACGACATCTGCCGGGGCTGTACTACCTGCCGTCGCTCTCGATCGCCGCGGTCGTCTTCTTCGGCGGTCGCGCCGTGATCGGCGGCCAGCTCTCGATCGGGCAGTTCGTCCTCTTCGAGACGCTGCTGCTGCAGCTCGTCTGGCCGCTCGAGGCGCTCGGCTGGATCACGAACCTCGCACAGCGCGCGCTCGCCTCGGCCGGCCGGTCGTTCGCCTGGCTCGAAGGGATCCAGCCGCTGCCGGAGCCGGCGTCGCCGCGGTCGCTCCCGTCCGGGCCGCTCGGCGTGTCGTTCCGGAACGTCCACTTCGCCTACGGCGGCGAGGGCGACGTGCTGAACGGGCTCGACCTCGAGATCGAGCCGGGCGAGATCGTCGCCGTCTGCGGATCGACCGGGTCGGGCAAGACGTCGCTGCTCAACCTGCTGCCGCGGTTCTACGACCCGACCGGCGGCCGCGTGCTCGTGGGTGGTGTCGACACACGCGACATCCCGATCGCAGAGCTCCGCGACGACGTCGCCCTCGTGACGCAGCGGCCGGTGCTCTTCTCGGTCCCGCTCCGCGACAACCTGACCGCCGGACGCGAGGACGCCCCCTGGGACGAGGTGCTCGCGGCCTGCGAGGCGGCCGGGGTCGACGCGTTCGTCGACGAGCTGCCGGAGGGCTACGACACGCTGATCGGGGAACGCGGCATCAACCTCTCGGGCGGCCAGCGCCAGCGCGTCGCGCTCGCTCGCGCGCTCGTCACGCGGGCGCGGGTCGTCGTCCTCGACGATCCACTGAGCGCGGTCGACACGCTCACGGAGCGGCGGCTCGTCGGCCGCCTCCGTCCGGCGCTCGAGGGCAGGACGGTGCTCGTCGCGACGCAGCGCCTCTCGACGGTCGAGGTCGCCGACCGCGCCGTCGTGCTCGTCGACGGACGGATCGTCGAGTCCGGAACGCCGGCCGCTCTCATCCGCTCCGGCGGCGCGTTCGCCGAGCTGTTCGGCGACGAGGTCGTGGCGGCGTGAAGCGGCTCTGGCGGTACCTCGAGGGGCGGAAGCTGATCGCCGCCCTCCTCATCCTCGTCGGCGCCGGCAACGCCGCCGCGCAGACCGGCGGCTGGCTACTCGTCCGGAACGCGATCGACAAGGGCATCCGCGCGCACGACGAGCACCACCTGACGGTGATGGTGCTGATCTACCTCGGCATCGCGGCGGCCGGCTGGATCCTGCAGGCGGTCCTCATCCGCGGCCTCGCCGGCCTCGGCCAGCGAATGGTGCTCGGGCTGCGGCGCGAGCTCTTCGACCATCTCACCACCCTGTCGCTCCGCTACTTCTCGCAGCAGAAGGCCGGCTGGATCATCGCGCGCATCACGAGTGACGTCGACTCGGTCTCGGACGTGCTGTCGCAGGGGATGCCGACGCTCGTCGCCAACGTCATCCTCCTCCCGGCCGCGGTGATCGCGCTCCTGATCGCAGACTGGCACCTGGGGCTCGTCGTGATCGCGATCATCCCGCCGTCACTCGTACTGACGCGCTGGTTCCAGCGGACGTCGCACGTCGCGCTCGTCGAGTCGCGCGAGCGGATCGGCGCCGTCACCGCGCAGATCGCCGAGTCGGTCTCGGGGATGGCGGTCGTGCAGGCGTTCAACCGCGAGCGCCGCTTCCAGGCCGAGTTCGACGCGCTCAACACCGCCAACCTCGAGCAGCACGTACGGGTGCAGAAGATCTTCTCGATCTTCTTCCCGTCGATCGAGCTGCTCGGGATGGTCGCGACGGGAGCCGTGCTCTACGCCGGCAGCTCGCTGTTCTCGCACCACACGATCACGATCGGGACGCTGATCACGGCGCTCTACCTGCTGCAGCTCGTGTTCCAGCCGCTGCAGGAGCTCTCGGACGTCTACGGCCAGCTGCAGTCGGGTGCCGCGGCGATGGTGAAGATCGCGTCGATCCTCGACGTCGAGACCGACATCGCCGACCGGCGCGGTGCGCAGGAGCTGCCGCGCGTCGAAGGCGACGTCGCAATCGACCACGTCGTGTTCGCGTACCGCGAGGACCCGGTACTGCACGGCGTCGACATCCGCATCCCGGCCGGCGGCTGCCTGGCGCTCGTCGGCGAGTCCGGCGGCGGCAAGTCGACGCTCGCCCGCCTCGTCGGCCGCTTCTACGACCCGGACGCCGGCGAAGTGCGGGTGGACGGCGTCGACCTGCGCGACGTGCAGCTGCGCTCGTACCGCCGCCAGCTCGGCGTCGTCCTGCAGGACCCCTTCCTGTTCAGCGGCACGATCGCCTCGAACATCCGCTTCGCGAAGCCCGACGCGACCGACGAAGAGGTCGAGAGCGCCGCGCGCGCCGTCGGCGTCGACCGGATCGCGGCGCGGCTCACCGGCGGTCTCGAGCATGTCGTCCGCGAGGGCGGCTCGGGGCTGTCGTCGGGTGAGCGGCAGCTGATCTCGATCGCGCGGGCACTGCTCGCCGACCCGCGGATCCTGATCCTCGACGAGGCGACGTCGAACATCGACCGGCCCACCGAGGTTCTGATCGAGCGGGCGCTCGACCGGTTGCTGCACGGTAGGACGTCGATCATCATCGCCCATCGTCTCTCGACGGTGCGGCGCGCCGACCAGATTCTCGTCGTCGAGCACGGGCGGATCGTCCAGCGCGGCACCTACGACGACCTGCTTGCGCAAGAGGGGACGTTCCGTCGCCTCGCCCACGACCTGGAGGAGGCTGCCTGATGAACATCCGCTGGTACGGCCAGTCCGCGTTCCTGATCGGCGACCGCGTGTTCGTCGACCCCTTCGGCGACATGAGCGCGGCCGCCGCGCGCGGCATGCAGTTCGACTACGCGGCGATCGAAGACGTGACGGCCGAGCTGCTGCTCGTGACACACGAGCACGCCGACCACAACGGCGTGGACGCCATCGGCGGCGAGCCGCGGGTCATCCGGTCGACGGCCGGGACGTTCGACGGCATCCTCGCGATCGCGTCCGAGCACGACGACGCGGCCGGGACGAAGCGGGGCCCGAACACGATCTTCCGCTTCGAGCTCGACGGGACGTCGTTCTGCCATTTCGGCGACTTCGGCCAGGCGGCGCTGCGTCCCGAGCAGCGCGACGCGATCGGCGACGTCGACGTGCTGTTCCTCCCGGTCGGCGGTGGCCCGACCGTCGGCGGCGAGCGTGCGGCGGCGATCGTGCGCGAGCTCGCGCCGCGGCTCGTCGTCCCGATGCACTACCGCACCGAGCGGCTGAACTTCCTCGACCCGCCGGATGCGTTCCTCGACGCGCTCGGCTGGACGGTCACGCAGGCCGACTCGGCCGGAATCGACTCCGACGGCGAGGGTGTCGCGCTGCCGGCCGTTCCATGACGGACGTCCACCGCCAGCACTACAACGTCACGTTCGCACTGCTCGCGGTCGCGGCGGTCGCCTACGCGCTGCTGCAGTCGCTCGTCGCGCCGGCGCTGCTGACGATCCAGAACGACCTGCACACGACGACGTCGGGCGCAGCCTGGATTCTGACGGCATACCTGCTCAGCGCGTCCGTCTTCACGCCGGTGGCAGGCCGGCTCGGGGACATGTTCGGCAAGAAGCGCGCGCTCGTGATCGTGCTCGTCGTGCTCGCCGCCGGCACGGCGCTCGCGGGCCTGTCGTCCTCGATCGGCCTGATGATCTTCGCGCGCGTCGTCCAGGGAGTCGGAGGCGCCGTCTTTCCGCTCGCCTTCGGCATCATCCGCGACGAGTTCCCGCGCGAGCGCATTCCGCACGGCATCGCGCTGATCTCCGCGATCATGGGCATCGGCGGCGGTCTCGGCATCGTGCTGGCCGGGCCGATCGTCCAGAACCTGTCGTACCACTGGCTGTTCTGGGTGCCGCTGTTCGGGATCGGCCTCGCGACGGCCGGCATCGTCGTCTCCGTCCCCGAGTCGCCGATCCGGACGCCGGGACGCATCGACCCGCTCGGCGGTGTGCTGCTGGCCGGCTGGCTCGTGGCGCTCCTCGTCGCGGTGAGCGAAGGCCCCGGCTGGGGCTGGGGGTCGGCGCGGACGCTCGGCCTCTTCGCGGCCGCCGTCGCGATCGCGTTCGCCTGGGTGTGGTCGGAGTCGCGCAGCACCGCGCCGCTCGTCGACATGCAGATGATGCGGATCCGGCCGGTGTGGATGACCAACGCGGCCGCCTTCGTGCTCGGCTTCGGGATGTTCGCGTCGTTCGTGCTCGTGCCGGAGTTCGTCGAGCTGCCGACGAGCACCGGCTTCGGGTTCGGCGCATCGGTGACGAAGGCCGGGATCTTCATGCTCCCGTCGACGCTCGGGATGCTGCTCGCCGGACCGGTCGCCGGTCGCATGTCGAGCGCGCGCGGCTCACGGCTGCCGCTCCAGATCGGCGCGGTCGTCTCGTGCCTCGCGTTCGTCCTCCTCGCCGCCGCCCACGACTCCGGCTGGGAGATCTACCTGGCGATGCTCGTGATGGGAATCGGAATCGGCTTTGCCTTCGCCTCGATGGCGAACCTCATCGTCGAGTCGGTCCCTGCGGCCCAGACGGGCGTCGCGACCGGGATGAACACGATCGTGCGCAGCATCGGCGGCGCGATCGGCAGTCAGGTATCCGCGAGCATCGTCGCCGCGACCCTGAGCCCCGCCGGCGACGCCACGGAGCGCGGCTTCACCCTCGCGTTCGTCGTCGCGGCGGCCGCTCTCGCCGTCGGGACGCTCGTCGCGCTGCGAATTCCGGCGCGGCTACCGGGCGGCGCGGAGCTCGTTCAAAACGCGTAGCGCGGTCTCGACGACGGCGGGGTCGAACTGCGAGCCGGCGCCCTCCCGCAGCCGCCGAACGGCCTCGGGATGGGAGAGCCGCTTGCGATACGGGCGGTCGGTCGTCATCGCGTGGTACGCGTCGCAGACGAAGATGATCCGAGACTCCAGCGGGATACCCGTCGCGGCGACGCCGTCGGGGTAGCCGCGTCCGTCCCAGCGCTCGTGGCAGTGGCGGACGATCGACCGCACCTCCTCCAGCCGGTCGATCGGCGCGATGATCCGCTCGCCGAGCTCCGGGTGCGTCTCCATCAGCGCGCGCTCGTCGCACGTCAGCCGCCCCGGCTTCAGGAGGACGGCGCTCGGGATCCCGATCTTGCCGATGTCGTGGAGCAGCGCGCCGAGCTCGAGCCGCTTGAGGCACGGATCTCCGAGTCCGAGCTCGCGCCCGACGCGGAGGGACAGGTCGGTGATCCAGCGGGCATGCTTCGAGGTGTACTCGTCGTTCGCCTCGAGTGCGTTCGCGAGCGCCTCCACGGTCGACACGAACGTCCGCTCGAGACCCTCGAAGTTGCTGATGTTCGCGATCGCCAGGTCGGCCTGGCGCGCGAGCCCGCCGAGCAGGCGCAGCTCGCGCTCGCCGAACTCGGCCTGCGGCAGCGCGGCGACGATGCAGCCCCAGCGGCCGCCGGCGCTGAGCGGGGCGATCGCGTAGGCGGTGTCGGGGACGAGCGGGTCGGGCCAGATGCGCGCCACCTCGTCCGGTGCGAGCACGAACGGCTCGGTCGCCTGGATCGTCGGCTCGAAGCGGCGCTCGGCGAGCCGGGCGCGTTCGTCGTCCGAGTGGCCGTGCAGATTTCGCGCGACGACCCAGCCGTCGTCGCCCTCGACCCAGATCGACGCGCGCGACACCGAGAGGAGGCTCGCCGTGAGTAGGGCAACCCGCTCGTAGATCTCGTCGAGACTGTCGACGCCCGCGAGCTCGCGGCCGAACTCGAGCAATGCCGTCGCACCGTCGGCCTCGCGCCGGGCTGCGTCGTAGAGGCGTGCGTTCTCGACCGCGACTGCGGCGTGACCGGCGAGCACGTCGAGCAGCCGCACGTCGTCCTCGTCGAACTGGTCGAGACCGAGCTTCGAGACGACGATCACGCCGACGACGCTGCCGCCGTAGCGAAGCGGCACCGCGAGCAGTGACTCCTCGATGCTCGGCGTGCCGGGGATGCGGTGCCCGAACTCGCAGTTCGCGGCGTCGCCGACGAGCAGCGACTCGCCGAGCTCGGCGCAGCGGCCGGTGATGCCGCGACCGATGCGACCGCGCAGCAGCTCGAGCGGCAGCGCCGCCGTCTCAGCCGAGAACTCGCCGCGGAACGCGATCGGCACGAGCTCCTCACCGTCGACGACGAACACGCGGCAGTTGTGGTAATCGATGAGCGACCGGAGCTCGTTCGCGATCTCGCCGCCGATCTGACGGACGTCGTTGAGCCGGTTCAGCTTGCCGCTGAGGCTCTGCAGCATCTTCATGTGCGCGAGCGAGCGCACGTCCCGCACGCTCTCGGGCAGATCCGGCCGCTCCGTGCCGCTCTCGTCGTAGAGGACGATGCGATCCTTGCCGTGCGCCTTCGCGGTCATCATCGCCGCCTCCGCGCACGCCGCGAGCTCGCGCGGATTCATCGCATGCTCCGGTCCGAGGGCGATGCCGAGCGAGACGGTCAGCGGACCGACGCCGGCGAAGACCGTGCGGCGCAGGCGCTCGCCGACACGCTCCGCGACCTGGCGCGCGTCGACGTCGTCGCAGGCGCCCATGATGACGCTGAATTCCTCGCCGCCGAGCCGGCAGACGATGTCGTTCGGGCGGACGCACGTGCGCAGCGTGTCGGCCAGCTGCCGGAGCACGTCGTCGCCGACGCCGTGCCCGTGCACGTCGTTGATCCGCTTGAAGTCGTCGATGTCGAGCATGAGCACCGCCACCGGCCGGTGGGTACGGCTCGCCTCCTGCAGGGCGTACAGGAGCTGGTCGTGGAACGAGCGATGGTTGAAGAGCCCGGTCAGCGAGTCGGTCCGCGCCTGGTGCTCGAGGCGCGCGCGGATCTGTGCGTTGTCGAGCGCGAGCGCCGCGGCGTCGCCGAACCGCTTCGCGAGCTCGAACTCGGCCGCAGAGAAGGTGCCGTCCTCGCCGACCCGGTAGATGTTGAGGACGCCCTTGATCTGCGACCGCGAGACGAGCGGGATCGAGATCAGCGCCTCGGGGTCGATCGGCGTGCCGGGGACGAACCGGACCCGCGGGTCGAGGTGGGCCTGGTTGACGAGCGCGGGCTCCCGGTTGCGTGCAGCCCAGCCCGTGATGCCCTCGTGGAAGCCGATCGGCGTCGACATGATCTCGTCCGCGTACTGGTCGCGCGCGAGCACGGGCGTGAGAACCTCACCCGATTCGTCCGTCTCGTAGATCGTCAGCGTGTCGTGCGGGATCAGCTCGGCGAGCGTGTCGGCGATCAGGACGAGCAGTGCGTCGAGGCTCTGCTCGGCGAGGACCTCGTGGAAGACGTCCGCGAGACGCCGATACGACTCGACGATCTCCGCCGCGGCGGGTGCGGCAGACGGCTCCGGGACGACCCGGAGGAGCGGCTCGGAACGGGTTGCCACAGCACGTTCAGCATCGCCCAACCGGGGTGGCCGGCCCTCCCCCGAGTGAGGTATCCGCGCAGGAGGGAAAGGAGTGCCCGATGCCGAGCCTGCGGGAGCTTCGCGAAGAGGCGGCCGATTGCCGCGCGTGCCCGCTGTGGCAGACCGGCACGCAGACGGTGTTCGGCGAGGGGACAGCCCGCGCGCGGGTGCTGCTCGTCGGCGAGCAGCCGGGCGACCAGGAGGACAGGGAGGGCCGCCCGTTCGTCGGCCCGGCGGGTCGTCTGCTCGACGAGGCACTCGAGCGGGCAGGGATCGACCGCTCGGCCGCGTACGTCACGAACGCGGTCAAGCACTTCAAGTGGGAGGCGCGCGGCAAGCGCCGCATCCACGCGAAGCCGAGCTGGTCGGAGATCGCAGCCTGCCGCCCATGGCTCGAGTCGGAGCTCGCGGTCGTGAAGCCGGCGGTGCTCGTCTGCCTCGGCGCCACCGCCGCCCAGTCCCTGCTCGGCAAGCAGTTCCGGGTCACGAAGCAGCGCGGCACCTGGGTCGAGTCCGACCTGGCGCCACACGTCACCGCGACGATCCATCCGAGCGCCGTTCTCCGGCAACGAACGGACGAAGATCGTCATCGAGAAATGGATGCACTCGTGAGCGACCTCGCAATAGTCGCTGCCGTGCTCGCAAGAGCCGGCTGACACGTGCAGCGAACGCGGCGTTCGATCAAACCGCGGGGGAACGCGCAAGCGTTCCCCCGCGAGACTTAGTCGCCCCAGTCGAAGTCGCGAGCGCGATCGACGGCCCAGAAGCCGGAGTCTTCGATCGACGCGGTCGACGACACGGTGTTACCCGATGCGGCGTTCTCCGCCGTGACATCTTCGCCGGGCCACGGGAGCACCGACTCGGTGGAGTGTGCGACGAAGTCCGGCTCCACGCCGTCCATCGTCTCCTCCAGGCGGGCCTGCTCCTCGGTCTTGAACAGCGGGTGGTTCTCGAACGGGTCATCGCTGCGATACCGATCGAGCGGCATCTCCAGCGCGGAGTTCCGTTCCTTCAAATCGAGGTGATCACGGATCACCTGTGCGAACAAGCTCGGCGTCTCTACCGGCATACCTTCCTCCCGGTCGGGGACAGGACGTGTGCTCCTCGGCAGACAGTGTACCGGGGGTTGAGGCTGATTTCAGGTCGGAATCTCTCAAAAGCTCCGGACGCGCTCGTTCAATTCGACACAATTCTTGCCGCGCCGCTTGGCCCGGTAGAGCGCGCGATCGGCCGCCGCGAAGAGCTCGCGCTCGTCGCCGCCGGCGATGTGCTGCGCGACGCCGAAGCTGCAGGTGACGGTGAACACGGCCGCGTCCCTGCCACGGAACGACCGCTCGGTGAGCGCGCTGCGGACGCGATCGGCAAGCTGCGCGCCGCCCTCGCCGTCGGCGCCGGGCAGCAGCAGCAGGAACTCCTCGCCGCCCCAGCGGCCGGCGAGGTCCGAGTCGCGGACGGTCGCGAGCAGCACCGACGCGAACTCGCGCAGTACGTCGTCCCCGACGGCGTGCCCGTGCAGGTCGTTGATCGCCTTGAAGTCATCGAGGTCGGCGAGCACGAGCGTCAGCGGCGTCCCGAGGCGGTCGGCGCGGGCGATCTCGGCGGTCAGCGAGTCCTCGCAGTGGCGGCGGTTCGAGATGCCGGTCAGCCCGTCCACGAGCGCCTGACGCTCGACGATCTGGTGGAGTCGAGCGTTCTCGAGCGCGATCGCCGCATGGGAGGCGAGTGAGCTTGCGGTCATCGCCTGCTCTTCGTCGAAGGATGCGCCGACGAGCGTCAGGGAGCCGAACTCCGTGCGCCCGGCCGTCAGCGGCAGTTGCAGGGTCTCGCCGGTCGCGTCCGCGTCGCCGGTCGACACGACGTTGCCGTCGTCGGTGACGAGCGCCGCGCCGAAAGCGCCGGTCGCCTCGACCGCGGCCTCGACGATCACGCGCAGGAGCTGGTTCGGGTCGTGGGTGGCGGCGAGCGCCTCACCGAAACGCGTGATCGCCACGCGCAGCCGCTCGCGCTCGGCCTCGAGGTCGGCGAGCCGGGCCTGCAGCTGGCCGGCCATGTCGTTGAACGCGTCGCCGAGCAGCGCGAACTCGTCGCGCCCGCGAACCGGCACGCGCTCCTCGAAGCGCCCACGGGCGATCGCATGCGCCGCCTCGGAGAGGCTGCGGAGGGTCCGCACGATCGAGCGCCCCTCGAAGTAGGCGACGAGCGAGACGAGGGCAAGCGACGCGAGCAGACCGAGCAGCAGCCGGTTCCGTGACGCCGAGTTCGCGGCGTCGATGAGCGCCTGAGGGCTGAGGACCGCGAACCGGACCCCCGGATCGTCGGCCACGGCCGGCGCGACGAGGATGCGGTACCGGCTCTCCCCGATCCGAAGGGTCCGCGTCTGCCCGGCCGGCGCGTGCACGACGCCGGCCGTCGTCGGCGCCGACGCGACGATCGCGTCGTCCGACAGGACGACGAGCGCATCTGCGGCGGCGAGCCCGGAACGGCTGCGGAGATCCTCGACGAGCGCCGTGTCGAACGGCACGGCGACCGTGATCGTCCCGACGAGGCCGTGCTCGGTGACGACGTCGACGCTACGCGTCGCCGCGAGCGCCGGGATGCGTCCGAAGTGGAAGCCGTCTGCCCCCGAGACCGAGACGTCCGGCGTGTCACGGAGCGCCTTCACCATCTGCGGCAGGTTCCGCTGCTGGATCTCGAGCTGGAAGGTCCGCGAGCGCGCGAGCGCCTCCGCGGTCCGCTCGGCCGTGTCGAGCCGCTCCTGGTAGGTGGCGAGCGCTGCGCGGAGGCCGGCCTGCAGGCGTGCGTCGACGCGCCGCGTCTCGCTCTGCCCCGCGACCGACGTGAACCCCCAGAAGGCGGCCGCGATCGGAAGCAAGGAGAGCAGCAGGAAATACGCGACGAGCTTGACCTTGAAACTGCCCACGCTGCTCGTTCTCACCTCCCTGAATGCTCAAGGTGCCGGCGGCTTCTGCCGATACCTCGTTCGAGTGATGTTGTCGGCATCGGAGAGGCCGAGCATGAGGGGTATCGAACGGTTTTTGGCAGCGATCCTTCTCGCCGGTGCGGTGGCGGGAGCAGCTGCATTCGCCCATCGTGCCGGGAGCGCCCGCGAAACCGCCGGCCCGCTGCCGCTGACCCAGCCGGCGACGCACGGAAGCTCGTCGCTCACGGTTCGCGTCGCGCCGCTGCCGGCGATCGCTCCCGTCGTCGCTCGCGCGGTGCACCGCGAGTCGGCCGTGGCCGTGGGGCGCGCCGTCCCCGTCATCCCGTCGCGGCCGTTCGCGCTCGCACGGGTCGCGTCGCGGCCGAAGCCTCTGCCCCGCCCCGCCGCGGCGCCACGGGCGCCGGTCGCGCCGGCGCCGCAGCCGGCTCCCGCCCCGGCCCACACCACCCCCGCCCACACCTCGCCGGCCCCGGCCCCGACTGCCCCCGCCGAGCCTGCCCCGGTCGCGCCGCCCGCTCCTGCCACGCCCGTTGCTCCGGTCGCGGTCGCCGTGGCGCCGGCCGCCTCGCCGCCCGCCGCGGCGCCTGCACACGGGCAGGCCCGGAAGGAGAAGGAGCACGGCAAGGGCAGCGGCAACGGGCACGGCAACGGAAAGCAGGACATCCAGCGGGTCGTCGCATCCGCGGCGCCCGTCGCGCAGCCGGTCGTTGCAGCGCCGGTGACCGCCACGGTCACGACCGTCACGACGGTCGCCGCGGAGGTGGCACCGGCACCGCCCGTCGATCCGAGCCTCACCGGGACGGACGGCCTCGGGCGCGGCCATGCCAACGGCCGGGGCCACGGCAAGGACAAGTAGGATGCGCGCGTGCCGCGCCTCCTCCGTCCCCGTCTCGGCCCGCTCGGCCTCGCGCTGACCTTCTGGGACGTGTACCGCCGGCTGCCGCCGCGCCAGCGCAAGCTCCTGCTCGACCTCGCGCGCAAGCACGGCCCGCAAGCTGCGGCGAAGCTCATGCAGCTACGCCGCGCGACGAAAAAGCGCTAAGCGGCGCCGAGCGCGGCGCGGACGATCCTGTCCTGCTCCCGCAGGTGTGACGTCGGGTAGCCCTCGCTCGGGCTCGCGCGCCACGGCCGGCCGACGTACCTGAGGGTCGCCCCGTCGGGCCGCGTCTCCTCGAGGCGGTGCCTGATCGACCGCCACGCACCCATGTTCTGCGGCTCCTCCTGCGCCCACACGATCTCGCGCAGGTTCGGGTAGCCGCCGACGAGCCCGGCAGCCTGCTCCACCGGGAACGGGTAGAGCTGCTCGATCCGCGCGACGGCCACGTCCTCGGCCCGCGCCCTCTCCTCGTGGCCGACGATGTCGTAGTACACCTTCCCCTGGCACAGCACGAGGCGCGTCACGCGCTCCCGGTCGGCCGCAGTGTCGTCGAGCACGGGCCGGAACTCGCCGGTCGCGAGATCCTCGAGCGTCGAGCCCGCCTGCTTCAGCCGCAGCAACCCCTTCGGCGTCATCACGACGAGCGGCCGGGCCGTCGCGTCGAGCGCCTGCCGCCGTACCAGGTGGAAGTACTGCCCCGAAGTCGTGCAGTTGACGATTCGGATGTTCTCCTGCGCTGCGAGCTGGAGGAACCGCTCGAGGCGTGCGCTCGAGTGCTCGGGGCCGTTGCCCTCGTAGCCGTGCGGCAGGAGCAGCGTCAGCCGCGACGTCTCGCCCCACTTCGACAGGCCGGCGGCGATGAACTGGTCGATGATGATCTGGGCGCCGTTCGAGAAGTCCCCGAACTGCGCCTCCCACAGCACGAGCGCCTCGGGCGCTGCGGCCGAGTACCCGTACTCGAAGCCCACGCACGCGTACTCGGACAGCGGTGAGTTGTGGATCTCGAACGACGCCGTCGCGTCGTCGAGATGCTGCATCGGCGTGAAGGTCGCACCGGTGTTCACGTCATGGAGAACCGCGTGCCGGTGCGAGAAGGTGCCGCGCTCCGTGTCCTGCCCCGTGATGCGGATCGGGATGCCCTCGACGAGCAGCGACGCGAACGCCAGCGCCTCGGCCTGGCCCCAGTCGATGCCGCCCCCGGTCAGCGCATCGCGTCTGCGCAGCAGCTGCTTCAGGAGCTTCGGGTGGGGGGTGAACCAGTCCGGGAAGCGCAGCAGCTCCTCGTTCAGCTCGCGCAGCGTGTCGGCCGCGACCGCGGTGACGACCCGTCCGTCCGTGCCGTGCGGAATGTGGCCCTCGGGCTTGTGCGGGGTCGCGAGGCTCGCCTTCAGCTCTTCGTGCGCGGCGCGGAGCTGGCCGACCACGTCCGCGTTCAGCTGTTCCGCCTGCTCGGCGGTGACGAAGCCGCGCTCCGAGAGCGTCTCGGCGTAGCGCGCGCGCACGGTCGGGTGCGATGCAATGGCTGCCGCAAGCAACGGTTGCGTGTACGCCGCCTCGTCCTGTTCGTTGTGCCCGTGGCGCCGGTAGCCGACGAGATCGACCACGACGTCCTGGCCGAACCGGCGCCGATAGGCGAGGGCGAGCCTGATGGCCGAGAGGGCGCACTCAGGGTCGTCGGCGTTCACGTGCACGATCGGGATGTCGAAGCCCTTCGCGAGATCGCTCGAGTAGCGCGTCGAGCGGCCGTCGGACGGATCGGTCGTGAACCCGACCTGGTTGTTCGCGATCACGTGCAGCGTCCCGCCCGTCGAGTAGCCGGGCAACGCGTCGAGGTTCAGCGTCTCGGCGACCTCGCCCTGGCCCGCGAACGACGCGTCGCCGTGAATGAGGATCGCCAGCGCGACCGTCGGATCGTGGTACCCGGCTCGTGTCGAGCGGTCGGTCTGCTCGGCGCGCGCGCGGCCTTCCACGACCGGGTCGACCGCCTCGAGATGGCTCGGGTTCGACGCGAGCGTCACCGTGATGTCGCCGGCGCGCGTCGCACGGATCCCCTCAGCGCCGAGATGATACTTGACGTCGCCGCTGCCGCCCTCCTCGCTGACGACGACCGCGTCGAGCGTCCGCTCGCCCTCGAACTCGCGCAGGATGACGTCGTAGGGCCTGCCGACGACGTGCGCGAGGACGTTCAGGCGGCCGCGGTGGGCCATCCCGATCACGACCTCGTGCGCGCCCGCGTCGGCGGCGATCTCGATCGCCTCGTCGAGCATCGGAACCATCACGTCGACGCCCTCGATCGAGAACTGCTTCTGCCCGAGGAACGAGCGGCGCAGATACGACTCCATCCCCTCGACCTGCGTGAGCCGCTCGAGCAGCCGGATCTTGCCGTCTTCCGAGAGCGGTTGCCGGTAGCGGCCCGACTCGATCGCCTGGCGCAGCCACGTCCGTTCCTCGTGGTCGGAGATGTGCTCGATCTCGTAGGCGATCGACCCGCAATACGTGTCGTGCAACCGGGGGTACGCGTCGGCGAGCGTCTCGCCCTCGACATACAGGCCGAGCAGCCCCGCAGGGATTCGCGCCATCACCTCCGGCGTCAGGCCGACGCGCTCCGGTTCGAGCATCGGGTCGCCGGGAGGCTCGGAGCCGAGCGGGTCGAGGTGGGCGGCGAGATGCCCGTGCGAGCGGATCGACGTCACGAGCGACATCGCGGCGGCGATCGCCGGCGCGAGATCGTCCCGTGCGGCGGCGGGTGACTCGACCCGGGCCGCGGGCGACTCGACGTGGCCGTTGCCGTGCTCGAGGCCGAGCAGCTCGATCAGTCGCGCCAGTCCCGGCTGCACGGCGAGGAGCTGCTCCGGAGCGCTCTCGAACAGATCGCGCCACTCGGACGGGACCGCGGCAGGGTTCTCGAGGTACTGCTCGAGCAGCAGCGCGGCGTAGCCCGCGTTGAGTCCGTCGACCTCCGGCCGGCTCATCGAACGTGTTGTAGCAGCGGTGAGACGGCTACCAGAGCGGGCGGTCGACCACGACGCTGATCATCAGCCCGAGGAAGAAGCACGCGGTCGACACCATCACGGCCGAGAACGCGAGCCGGTTACCCCGCGGGGCCATGCCGGCGGCGACCATCGAGAGGATGATCGCGGGTCCGATCAGGCGCAGCGGGTGCCACGCGAGGCCGATCAGCGCGGCGAAGATCGCCATCGCCGAAAGGAAGCCCGCGACGGTGTAGGCGGGGCGGCTCTCGGCGGCGGGTGTCGGGGTGGTGTGCTCGATCACGGAACGTCACGCTTGGCGGTCGCGCCGATCGCGGGCCGCGGCGAACGAGGATACCGGCGCGACGGGCCGCCGTGGGGGCGAGGACGCGGCAGGCGCCGCGGCAGCCATCTCCGGCCGGGCCCGGGCTCGTCCGGGCCGAGCTCTGAGGTCACCGCCGCCCCGTCCTCCGGACGCGGCTCGGCCTTGATCGCGTAGTAGATGACCCCGATGAGGTAGACGATCGGGATCTTCAGGATGACCATCAGGAAGACGATCTCCGCGACACTGTCGGGCGCCATTCGAGAAGTCTACCCCGGAAGGTCGGGCCGGAACCCGATTCGGCCCTCGAACGTTTCCCTCATATGACCGCCGACCAGCAGCTGCGTGCCCTGATGGAGCACGGCGAGGAAATGGGCTGCATCAACATGTCCATGTTCACCTCGCTCGTGCAGGAGCTCGACCTCGACGACGACGAGCTGAACGGGCTCTACGAGCAGATCGAGACCAAGGGAATCGACCTCACCGACGACTGCGGCCTGCCCGAAGTCGAGGATTCGACGTACGTGAACAGCGACGTCGCGGCGATGACGACCGACTCGCTGCAGCTCTTCCTCAACGAGGCCGGCCGCTACCCGCTGCTGACCGCCTCCGAGGAGGTCGAGCTCGCGAAGCGGATCGAGCGCGGCGACAAGGCGGCGAAGGACCGGATGGTCAATTCGAACCTCCGCCTCGTCGTCTCGATCGCGAAGAAGTACCAGGGACACGGGCTGACGCTGCTCGATCTGATCCAGGAAGGGATCATCGGGCTGATTCGCGCGGTCGAGAAGTTCGACTGGCGTCGCGGCTACAAGTTCTCCACCTATGCGACCTGGTGGATCCGCCAGGCCGTGCAGCGCGGCGTCGCGAACAAGTCGCGGACGATCCGCATTCCGGTGCACATCGTCGAGCGCGAGCAGAAGATCGCGCGCGCCGAGCGCGAGCTCGTGCTGCAGCTCGAGCGGATGCCGACCGACGACGAGGTCGCCGAGAAGGCGAAGCTCAACGTCAAGCACGTGCGCGAGACGCGCGCCGCCGCGCGGACAGTGGCGAGCCTCGACAAAGCGGTTGGCAGCGACAGCGACACGTCGTTCGGCGACCTCGTCGCGCAGGCCTCCGAGGACGTCGCCGAGGAGGTGCAGGTCGCGCTCGGCGAGGACGCGCTGCACCGCGCGATCCTGACCCTGCCCGTCCGCGAGCAGGACGTGATCCGGATGCGCTACGGGCTCGACGAGGAGATGGAGCCGAAGTCGCTCGAGGAGATCGGCCGGCGCATGGGCATCACCCGGGAGCGTGTCCGCCAGATCGAGACGCAGGCCCTCTCACGGCTCGCCGAGCGGCGTGAGATCGCCGCGCTCTCACCGGCCGCGTAGAGAACGAATACACGAATAAGGGCCGCCCGCTGCGGCACGGGCGGCCCTCATCTCCGGGTGGAGCTCTGGAGCTCTTACGAGCCGGCGACGATCGCGGTGACGCGCGTCTGGAGCTGCGTCAGGAACGTCGTCTCTGCGGCGGCGGTGAGCTTGCCGGCGGCGACGCGCTTGTCGAGCGCCGTCTTGACCGAGTTCACGACCGCGTCGACGAGGCCGGCCGCGGTCTTGTTCTGCGCGGCGGCGATGTCGGCGAGCGTCTTGCCGCTGCGGAGCTGGGTCGCCACGGCCTTGAAGTCGAGGCCGAGATAGGCGAGCGCCGGCTTCAGGATCGCGGCGATCTGCACGCGAACGGGGCGGTCGCCGGCATGCGGCGCCTTCCGCGTGCGGTTGACGAGCTTCGTCACGGCCGTCTGGAGCCGGGTGACGAGCGTCGTCTCCCGGTCGGGGGTGAGCCTGCCGGCTGCAACAGCCGCGTCGAGCTTCAGCTTCGCGGGCGCGACGATTGCCGCGACGAGACCGTCGGCGGTCTTGCCGTGAGCGGTCGCGATCTGGGCGAGGGACTGCCCGGACTCGAGCGCGGCGACGATCGTGGCCTTGTCGACGCCGAGGTACGTGACGGCGGCGCGGACGAGCGCGCCGCGCCTCTGCGCCACCGAGACCTTGACCGTGTGCGCCTTGACGGCGACGCGGATGTGCGCGTGGCCGTGCTTGCGACCGGCCGATGCGACGGCGGCGAGCGTGAGCGCGACGGCGACGACGGCGGCGATGGACGTGAACTGCTTCAACGGTGCCTCCCTGACAGCGGAACTAGGTCCTCCCCACGGTGCCAAGCCGGTACGGGGCCTCGCGTCAAATCTGTGTAAGGCCTTCGGGGTTTGGCCGCGGCGATGACGGGCACCGACGGATTCGTGGCATCGCGCAGACGTCGGCGGCTCGGGGACTACACGGCAGAGGCCGTGGTCATGACGCTCGTCGCCGGGTTGATCTTCGCCGGCGGCTTCGTCGGCTGGATCATCGGCCACTACGCGACGAACTCCGTCGCCGTGAAGACGGTCACCGTCAACGCCGCAGCCGGGTCGGGCAACGCCACCTCGTCGAGCGACATCGCACAGGCGCCGAACTTCTCCGCCGAGGACCTGACCGCGCTTCCCACGGACAACTGGCCGACGGTCGGCGGCAACCTGATGAACGAGCGGTACTCGCCTCTCGACCAGATCAACACCTCGAACGTCTCCCAGCTGAAGGGCGTCTGGCGGACGCACCTGAAGGGATCCGGCGTCGCGGCGAAGTACTCGGCCGAGAGCCAGCCGGTCGTCTACAAGGGCGTCATCTACATCACGACGGGCAACGACGACGTCTTCGCCGTATCCGTCTCGAGCGGCAAGATCCTCTGGAACTACTCGTCGAACATCGACCAGAAGATCTCGACCGTGTGCTGCGGCTGGCTGAACCGCGGCGTGGCGCTCGGTGACGGACGCGTCTACTTCGGGCAGCTCGACGGGAACGTCGTGGCACTCGACCAGAAGACGGGCGACGTGGTGTGGAAGACGCACCTCGTCAAGTGGCAGCTCGGCCAGACGATCACGGCCGCTCCGGTCTACGTCGACGGCAAGATCTACATCGGCGTCGTCGGCGCCGAGTACGCGACGCGCTCGTTCCTCGCCGCGATCGACGCCGCGACCGGCAAGGAGGTCTGGCGCTGGTACACGACGGCGGCGCCGGGCGATCCGGGCGGTAACACGTGGCCGGCCGGATCGAAGCAGTATCTCCGCGGCGGAGCGACTATCTGGCAGGCGCCGGCCGTCGACCCGAAGCTCGGCCTCATCTATTTCTCGACGGGCAACGCCGGCTCCGACTGGTTCGGCGGTGACCGGCCCGGCAAGAACCTCTACGCCGCCTCGATCGTCGCGCTCGATCTGTCGAGCGGCAAGCTGAAGTGGTACTACCAGCAGGTCCACCACGACATCTGGGACTTCGACTCGGCGAGCCCGGTCGTCCTCTTCGATGCCGGCGGCCACGAGGGCATCGCGCAGGCGTCGAAGACCGGCTGGCTCTACATGCTCGACCGCAAGACGGGCAAGCCCCTCTACGGCATCCCCGAGAAGCCCGTCCCGCAGAACGCGGCCCAGGCGACGTGGCCGACGCAGCCGATCCCGGACAACTCGGCCTTCACGCCGCACGGAACGCCCCCGCCGGGCGACGTCGCGCGCGTCAGGAAGGAGGCGGTCGGGCCGCTCAAGAAGGCGCCGGTCGTCATCGCGCACGCGCCGTTCACCCCCGGCCCTCCCGGCAAGCTGCTGATCTACGGCAACGGCCCGCAGGGCGGCGTCAACTGGCAGCCGATCTCGTTCAGCGAGAAGACGCACATGTTCTACATCTGCTCGTCCGTGTCGTGGGTCGGGTTCGTCTCCGGCCGCACGAAGTTCGTCCGCCCGGGCGTCACGTACAACGGCGCGCTCGGCGCGGCCGGCGTCGCGTGGCCCGAGGCGAGCGGCACGTTCACGGCGATCGACGGAACGAGCGGCAAGGTCGTGTGGCAGAAGCGGTTCCCGGAGCCCTGTTACGCGGGAACCGCGACGACCGCCGGCAACCTCGTCTTCGTCGGGCGTAACTCCGGCGAGCTCGAGGCCTACAACGCCGAGAACGGCAAGCGCCTGTGGCGGTTCCAGACCGGCGCCGGCGCCAACGGGACGGCGACCTTCTTCCAGCAGGACGGCCAGGAGTACGTCGCGTTCATCTCGGGCGGCAACTCGCTCGCCGCGACGCCGCACGGCGACTCCCTCTGGCTGTTCGGCCTGAACGGCAAGCTCGGCCCCGCCCCCACCCCGGGCCCCGGCCAGGGCACGCAGCATGCGGGTGAGAAGACGCCCAAGAAGTCGAGCACCGGGACGGCAGGCGACGCCGCGGCCGGCAAGAACGTCTTCGCGAGCAACTGCGTCTCCTGCCACGGCGCAAGCGGCCACGGCGGCAACGGCGGGCCGGATCTGACCCAGATCCCGGATGCGAAGAACATGAACCGCGTCGTCGCCCAGGTGACGAACGGCGGCGGCGGCATGCCGCCCTTCAAGGGCCAGCTGACGCCGAAGGAGATCACGGACGTCGCGACGTACGTGACCCAGAAGATCACCGAGAACAACAAGTAAAGGCTCCGGGCTACGCTGACATGGTGAAGCGCGTCCGCCTCATCGTGCTGGCGGCGTTCGTGGCGGTGACGTGTGCGAGCGCCGGCAGGGCGACGACACTGCCGTCGCTGACGGTGCACGTGAAGGTGACGCTGACCGCGAACCGCGTCATGCTCTCCCGCCGCTCGGCGGCGCGCGGCTCGCTCGTCGAGTTCGCCGTGCGCAACAGGACGGCGCGCCGGCGGACGTTCAGCGTCGGCGGCAAGACGATCGCCGTCCCGGCGCGAAAGCTGCGGCTGACGGCCGTCGACTTCCAGGCACGCGGCAAGTACGCCCTCGTCAGCCGTGCCGGACGGTCGGCGGCGGCGCGCAGCAGCTTCCGGGTCAGCTGACCGCGTCGACGACGATCTGCGCCGCGCGCACGAGCTGCTCGCGCGGAAGCACCTCGAGCGGCGGCACGTGGACGAAGCCGCCCTTCTGCCCGTCGCGCAGCGCGCGCGTCAGCACGTAGAAGACGTGGTTGCAGAGGTAGCCGCCCGCGTCGCGCGACACGTCTGCCGGCAGGCCCGCCTCGCGAAGCGTCGCCACGATCGCCTCGACGGGCAGCGTCGACCCCGTCGCGAGCGGCCCGCCCGGCTCGATCTCGCCGCCCGAGCCCGCGGCGTCGTCGTTGTCGGTGGTGCTCGCCTCGTCGAGGTTGTGCGCGAAGCGCTCGGGCGTGATCGACGTGCGCTCGCTCGCGAGACCGAAGCAGACGACGGCGTCCGGCCCGCGGTCGTCGATCGCGTCACGGAGCGCAGCCGCCGCGCGCGCGTACGACACGGGTAGCACGACACCGTCGAACTGCTCGGCGACGAGCTGGGAGGGGTTCACCGCGTGCTCGCCGAACGGCTCGAACCCCGTGACCAACACGCGACTCACGGGTTGTCGTCGACCATGTCGACCGCGGCGAGCGCGCCGGCGAGATGGGGGTACTCGACCACGCGCTTCACGCGGCCGTCGTGCAGCGTGACGATCGCGGCGTACCGGCCGAGGTGGTACGACCGCCGCGACTGCAGCGGCCGCGCGTCCGTGTCGTCGACCTCGACGCGCGAGAAGCGCATGCTGACGACGACGTCGTCGCCGACGCCGATGCAGCGGTCGACCGTCACCCGGTACTGCTCGTCGAGCCGTTCGCGGAGGACTTCGAGCACGTCGCTGCGGTCGGCGATCGCGACCGTCTCCCCCGCGCCGACCCATTCGACCTCGGGATCGAGCATGCCCTCGATCGCGTCGAGGTCGCCGGCGACGAACGCCCGGTACCCGCGCAGGATCGTCTCGACGGCGGCCCGGCTCATACCGTCAACGTAGCGAGCGGCAGCTCGACCGAGGCGTGCTCGATCAGGGCCGGATCGTGCGTGGCGCAGACGATCGCCGTACCGGTCGTCCGGCTGAGCTCCGCGAAGAGCGCGCCGACGGCACGGGCGTTCTCCTCGTCCAGCCTCGCCGTCGGCTCGTCGGCGACGAGCACCGGCGGCCTCGCTGCGAGTGCCCGGGCGACGGCCACTCGTTGCCGCTCGCCGAGCGAGAGCCGCGACACGCGCTGCCCTTCGAGCTCGGCGAGGCCCACTGCCGCAAGCGCCGTCCTTGCGTCGCCGGCCGGCAAGCCGCGCATCTCGAGCGCCAGCTCGACCGTCTCGCGGGCGGTCAGGAACGGCACGAGATCGCCGCCCTGCGTGACGACGCCGACCAGGTCGCGGCGCACGTGCGCACGCCCGGCCGTGTCGAGCAGGTCGACGCGGCGGCCGAGGACGTCGACCTCGCCGCTGTCGGGCAGCACGAGCCCTGCAAACAGCTGCAGGAGCGTCGACTTGCCCGAGCCGGAGCGGCCGGTGACGGCGGTGACCGCGCCCGCCCGCACCTCGAGGCTCACGTCGGCGAACACGCGCCGATCTCCGTACGACTTCGCGACGCGCGTGACGCGGGCGACGATCTCCCCGTTCGCGGCAGGCGGATCGACCGTCGGCGGTAGCCGCCGCGCGACGTCGACGTCGACCGCTCCGCGGACGCGGGCGCCCTCCTCCAGCCCCGGCACGCGCAGCCAGCCGCCGCGGTTGACGACGGCCGCGCCGTCCTCGGCGCTGACCCGGCCGTCGCGGATCTGCACGACGCGGTCGGCGATCGCGGCGGCGGCCGGGTCGTGGCTGACGAGAACGGTCGTCGCACCGAGGTCCTTGACCAGCTCGCGGATGAGCGCGTAGAGCTCCCGGGCATTGGCTGCGTCCAGCTCGCCCGTCGGCTCGTCGGCCACGAAGAGCCGGGGGCGGTGCGCGAGCGCCGCAGCGACCGCGAGTCGCTGCTGCTGGCCGCCCGACAGCTCGTGGGGACGAGCCGCACCGCGGTCGCCGAGGCCGATGCGGTCGAGCAGCGTGCCGGCCGTGCGGTCACACGTCTCGCGCGACTCGCCCTGCAGGGCGAGTCGCAGGCTGACGAGCTCGCGGGCGGTGAGCTCGGGCGCGAGGGCGCGCCGGTAGTGCTGGTCGGCATAGCCGAGCGTGCGCGACCGGTACTCGAGCAACGCGCGGCCGCGGAGCGTGCGGAGGTCGTGCGACGCCACGCGAACCGAGCCCGCCGTCGGCCGGTCGAGTGCCGCCAGGATCCGCAGCAGCGTCGACTTGCCGGAACCGCTCGGCCCGAAGACGACGAGCAGCTCGCCGGCGCGCACGTCGAGGCTCAGCCCCTGCAGCGCGACCGCCGTGCCCTGCGGCGTCGCGTACAGACGGTAGAGGTCGCGCGCCTCGACGAGGCTCATCGCATCCTCCTCGTCGACATGACCGCTCCCGCAGCGGCGGCCGCGACGACACACGCGAGCGCGAGAGCGATGTTCCCGCGGTCGAAGACGAGCGCCAGCGGCGGCAGCGCGGCCTGCGCCCCGGCCGTGACGGTCACGATCGAGACGACGAGCAGGCCGACGACTGCGCCCGCGCCGACGCCGCCGCCGACGCCGAGCGCACCGACCGTCGCGACGCGAAGGAGCAGGTGCCGGCGCTGTTCCGCGGGCGTCGCGCCCTGTGCTTCGAGATCGGCGAGCGACGCGCGCTCGCCGGAGCGGTCGCCCAGTACGGTCAGCACGAGGCCCGCCACCGCGAGCAGCAGCGCCACGACGGCGACGACGAGCAGCAGGTCGGTCGCGCCGCGCGCGATCGGGTCGGTCTCGAGCTGCCGCTCCTGCGCGCGCTGCGACGTGACGTGCAACGGCGTGCCCGGCGGCGGCCGGCGATCCGTCCAGATCTCGGACGGCGCCTCGACGCCGGGCTCGAGCGCATTGGCGGTCGCGAGCCACGTCGGCAGGTCGGCGACGACGAACTCGCCTTCGACCGACGGGAAGTGGCGAGCCGTGGCGACGACGCGGGCCGGGACGACGATGTCCCCGACGTGCAGCGAGAGCGTGCCGTCGGGACCCGCGGCTCTCGAGACGGCCGGCGAGGCGATGACGTCGAGCAGCTCCCCGTCGCCCGGCTGCAGCGGCCGGACGATGCTGTCGGCGGCACGGTTCACGACGTAGTGGAAGACGCCCGGCCCGACGACGCGCACCCCGCCCGACGCGAGCCAGCCACGAAGCCCGCCGCCGACGCGCAGCGTTCCCACAGCCGCGTCCGCGACGACCTGCGACGTCTCCGCCTCCTTGTGGTCGGCGACGAATGCCGCGACGTTCGGGAAGGCGAGCCGCAGCGCGATCGCGAGGCCCCGCCGCAGGTGCGTCGGCAACGCATAGGTGCCCGGCCCGTGCTCGCCGAGGTCGACCTGCGTGAAGTCGCCGCGCGGGTTGCGGACGACGAGCGTGAGCCCGATCCGGTCACCGGCGATCGCGAAGCGGAGCACGCGCGGCACCGGCACGCCCGCGAGCTTCATCGGGGCGGCCGGGCGCAGACGCTGCGCGAGCTGCGCCGGCGAGCGCGTCGAGAAATCCGCGCGCCAGCCGCCGACGTGCGCGAGCGCCGGTCGCGGGAGCGCGAGCAACGTGAAGTCGGCGACGCCGGCCGCGCTGCCGTCGTCGCGCACGACGCGCGCGCCGGGCAGTCGCGCAGCGCCCTGCTGAATCGTCACGAGCCGGGTCAGGTCCTCCTGCACCACGTACGGCGCCGGAACGGCGTAGCGAGCCTGGTCGTGCTCGCCGTGGACGAGCGTGGCCCGGTAGGCGAACGCGAATACGGCGATGCCGACGGCGAGCACGAGGAAGACGACCGCGAGCGCTACCTCGCCCGGCGCGCGGGCGAGCGACAGCATCGCGATGCGCGGCGCCGCCGGCAGCCGGCGCGACGCCCGCTCGAGCCCGCGCAGGAGCGGCGACAGCACGCGCGCTGCGACGACCGCCAGCACGAAGAGGACGAGCGCAGGCAACAGCAGCAGGAGGACGCCTGTGCCGCCGCCCTGCAGCGACGACGCGTCCGCCTTGCCGCGCGCGAGCGCCAGCAGCACGGCCGCCAGCGCCCCGACCGCGGCCGTGTCCGCGACGGTGATCCGCGAGCCGCCGATCGCGATCTCGTCGGCACGGAGGGCGAGGAGCATCACGAGGGCCGTGGCCGCTGCGAGCGACAGCCCGATCGCGAGCGTGCGTCCGCCGAAGATCGAATGCGCGATCGTCGCTCCCGCGGGCGCTCCGAGCCGCCGCGCGAGCAGCGCGCCGCCGCCCGTGCCGACGAGCCAGCCGACAACGCTCGCGACCGCGGTGATCGCGACCGCTTCGGTCGCGGCGACGAGCAGGATCTGCCCCCGGCGCGCACCCGCCCACGTCAGCCGCTCGCGGATCTCCCGATGATCGCGCCGGAGCCGTGCCGATGCGAGCACGGCGAAGCCCAGCAGCAGCACGGCCGCGTCGCCGCCGAGAATCAGCAGCCGGTTCGCTGCGACCCGGCTCGTGGCGCGGATGGCCGAGATCGTGTCGGTCGGCCCGGCGATCGTGAAGATGTCGGAGCGCCGCTCGAGCTGTGCTTGCGCACGGTCGAGGCGCGCGCCGAGCGAGGCGAGCTGCCAGTCGTGCACCGAGCGCGGTGCGACCGGGACGATCCAGGCGAGGGTGCGCGCGACGAGTGCCGCGTCGGGCAGCCGCACGTGGCCGAATCGCGCGACGCCGTTTGCGAGCAGGATCGGAGGCCGCCTGTTGCCCGACGCGCCGAAGTACTGGGCGAGCGGTGCACCCGGCTCGAACGCGGCGCGCCCGACGACGCGCAGTCCGCGCAGCTTCGGCTGCGCCGGCGCGCCGCCGATCTGGATCAGCTCGCAGTCGTCGCGGGCGCACGGCCGCGGCAGCCGCCCCTGCGTCACGCGCAGCCAGCGTGCGAGGCCGTCGACGGCGCCGAGGTTGACGAACGCGCCGCCCCAGTTCGCCTGGCGGAACACCTCGACACGGAAGGGCCGCCGCCCGAGGATCGGCGTCACGGTCGCCCGTGCGAGCCGGTCGAGCTGCGCCGGCGAGAGGTCGCTCTGCGCGGGGACGCCGCTCCACACCGCCTGGATCGCGCGCTCGGACGGCGGCAGCTGCGCGATTGCCCGTTGGAGCGCCCGGTCCTGAACCGCGGTGGACGCGATCTGCGTCGTCGCGAGGAGGCCCGCTCCGACCGCGATCCCGAGCGCGGCGACGAGCGTCCGTGGCGCGTTGACGCGCAGCCGGCGCAGCGCGTAGCCGATCGGCACGCGCGCCCGCTCGAGCCGGCCCCCGCGGCGGCGTTCGTGCGTGATCGAAGCGGCCGTGTCCACCCCGGGCATGCTCGCAGGAGTCGTGACCGGCGACAACGGTTCGGTGGTGTTCTCCGTCCGGCGCCGTCGGTACCGTGTTGTCAATGTTGACGACGAATCAGAAGGGTCTGATCGCCGAGACGGCGATCATCCACGAGTGCGCGAAGCTCGGCGTGCCGGTTGCCCGCCCGCTCGACGACGAGAAGTACGACTTGATCCTCGACCTCGAGAGCGGCCTCTTGCGCGTGCAGTGCAAATGGGCGGCCTGCCACGGCGACGTCATCGTCATCCGCTGTCGCACCTGTCGGCGCGGACGCGACGGCCTGATCCACCGGAAGTACCGGTGCGGTGAGATCGACGCAGTGGCGGCCTACTCGCCGGACACAGGTTTGTGTTACCTCCTGCCCACCGAGCTATCGGTCGAATGTGCAGGGGTCAGTCTGCGCCTGACACCGACCCGGAACAACCAGGCGAGCGGAGTCCGGTGGGCCAAGGACTACGAGTTCGCGGCTAAACTGAGGGCGCTCCAGGGGCCGTAGCTCAGCTGGGAGAGCGCCGCCGTGGCACGGCGGAGGTCAGGGGTTCGATCCCCCTCGGCTCCATGTTCTGACGAAGCCCTCCCTTGGGGGCTTCGTCGTTCGTGCAGGCATTCCGATCATTCCACCGAAGATCCACAGCGTTCTCCACGGAGACCCTGGCATTTCTCCACACGCTGCGCCAGAATCGGGAGCCACGCCGCCATGTTCCAGATCGGCCCCAGCCTTCGTGAAGCACGCACACGCCGTGGGTTGTCCCCAGCGGATGTCCACAAGGCGGTCAGAATCCGCGAGCGGTACCTGACGGCGCTCGAGGAGGAGCGCTGGGAGATGCTGCCCGGTGACGCCTACACGAAGGGATTCCTGCGGACGTACGCCGAGTTCCTCGGCCTCGACGGCCAGCTCTACGTCGACGAGTACAACAGCCGCGTCGCCGTCCACGAGGACGAGCCGCTCGTCCCCGAGGCGCTGAAGAAGCGCGGCGGCCGGACGACGTCGATCCTCTTTCGGACGCTCGGCGCCGTGCTCGTCCTCGGAGCCGCGATCGCGGGGCTCGCCGCGTGGCGACACGGGGGCACGCAGCGCCCGCACGTCGCCGCGGCCGAGGCGGCGCCGAAGGTCACGCACGCCGCGCCGAAGAAGACCCAGGCCGCGGCGGGCGCAAAACCGGCTGCGGCAGCCGTCGTGCCCAAACCGACCTTCACGGTGATCCGTGCCGTCCGCGACCGCTCGTGGCTCTCGGTCCGCGTCGGTGGCCCGGCCGGCCGCGAGATCTTCCGCGGCACGCTCGAGCCGGGACACGCCCTGAAGTACGGGCTCGCGAAGGCGATCTGGGTGCGGATGGGCCGGCCGCTGGCGCTCGACGTGCGGATCGGCAAGACACCGGTCGGGAACCTGCCGAGCGGCCCGTCGAACGTGCTGCTGACGCGAAACGGCGCGAGAAGCTAGGCGGTCGCCGCGGCGTCGAGCTCGACGGCGGGCAGGTCGCCCCAGAGGTCCTCGAGCTTGTAGTACTCGCGGGCCTCGGGCGTGAAGACGTGCAGGACGACGTCGAGGTAGTCGGCCAGGATCCACGTCCCCTCGCGGACGCCGTCGACCGTCCGCGGGATCAGCTGCGCCTCCCGCTTCATCGTCTCGTGCACCTCGTCCCAGATCGACGCCGTCTGGCGCGCGTTGCGACCGGTGGCGATGACGAAGTAGTCGGTGAACGTGCATTCCGACCGCATGTCGAGGATGAGGATGTCCTCGGCCAGCTTCTCCTGGGCGAGAGCGGCGATGCGTTGGGCCTGTTCGAGCGACGTCAAGCCTGGCCAGTGTAGCCCTGAGCTACGGACGTATAGAGGCCCCGCTCGCGGATCAGCGCCGCGACGGCCGGTGGCACGAGGTCGAGCGACCCGCTCGTCCGGATGTCCGTCGAGGCGGCCGCGTTCGGCTCGATGTCGAAGAAATGCACGCGCTCGGGGGTGCCCAGCTGCTCGAGCACCATTTCGAGGCGTTCCTGCGGATGGCCGGGGCGGCTGCCGACGGCGAGCTCGGCGAGCTCGAGGACGGCTTCCGGCTCGGCCCATGAGAGGAACTGCGAGAACTCGTCGGCGCCGAGCACGAAGAGCGGCGAGTCGAACCGCTCGGCCCGGAGCAGCTCGATCGT
>JAICLU010000131.1 GCA_025925195.1 Thermoleophilia bacterium | reverse complement strand
GCCAGAGCAGCTCGCGCCGTTTCAAGCCGAAGCTGTCACACGCGCCGGACTCGACGAGCGCGCGCAGCTCGTCGTGGGACAGCGGCGTACGCTGCGCGAGCTCGCGGATGGAGGAGAACAGCTGCGCGGCGACGACCGCCTCGGCGTCGTCCTCCCCCACGCCGGCCACGTACTTCAGGCCGACGCGCACGTCACTGCTTCCATCTGGATTGGCCTCGAGGATGCAGCCGACTGCGCTGCGGTTGACGTCGGGCGGCCGCGTCTGCACGCCGTGGCGCTGCGCGTCGCGGACGAGCGTCGCCGGCGGATAGAAGCCCATCGGCTGCGCGTTCAGGAGCGCTGCGAGGAACTCGGCGCGGTAGTGGTGACGCAGCCACGCCGACTGGTACGCGAGGAGCCCGAACGCGGCCGAATGCGACTTCGGGAAGCCGAAGCCGGAGAACGCGACGAGCTTGTCGTAGACCATGTGCGCGGTCGCCTCGTCGACGTCGTTTGCGCGCGCGCCGTCGACGAAGCGGGTGCGGTACGCCTCGAGCGCCGCGTGCGAGCGCTTGCGGCTCATCGCGCGTCGCAGTCCCTCCGCCTCGCCGACGGTGAAGCCGGCCAGATGGATCGCGACGTCGAGCACCTGATCCTGGAAGACGATCACGCCGAGCGTCTCGCGCAACGGCTGCTGCAGCAGCGGGTGATCGGCCGGCGGCTCGTACGACGGGTCGTCGCGGAGCCTTTGCCGGCGGTCGATGTACGGGTGCACCGCCTTGCCCTGGATGGGGCCGGGGCGCACGAGCGCGACCTGGACCGTGATGTCGTCGAGGTTCTCCGGACGCGTGCGGAGGATCGTCTGCATCTGCGCGCGGCTCTCGATCTGGAAGCAGCCGACGGTGTCGGCCTGCTGGATCTCGGCGAACACAGCCGGATCGTCGAGCGGGATGCGCGAGAGGTCGATCTGCCGGCCGCGGTGCTTCGCGATCAGATCGACGCACTCCTCGACCGCCGACAGCATCCCGAGGCCGAGCAGGTCGATCTTCAGGAAGCCGGCGTCGGCGCACGAGTCCTTGTCCCACTGGCACATCTGGCGGCCTTCCATCGCGGCGGGCTGCACCGGGACGAGCTCGACGAGCGGTCGGGACGAGATGACCATCCCGCCGGGGTGCTGCGAGATGTGGCGCGGCAGGCCGGCGATCTCGCCGCACAGCTCCGCGAACGCGCGCCACCGGGGGGACGTGAGTTTCGTCTGCGCGTCGGGAAGCATGAGCAGCTCTTCGCCGACGCGCTGCGCGTTCCAGCCGTCCGAGACGCGAGCGAGCCGCTCGAGCTCGGCGAACGGCAGGCCGAGCGCCTTGCCGACGTCGCGGATCGCGCCGCGCGAGCGATACGTCGAGAAGCTTGCGACGAGTGCGGCGTTGTCGCGGCCGTAGCGCTCGGTGACGCGGACGATCAGCTTCTCGCGGATGTCGCGCGGGAAGTCGAGGTCGATGTCGGGGACCGATGCGAGCTCGCGGTTGAGGAAGCGGCCGAGCGACAGGTTGTTCTCGACGGGGTCGACGTGTGACAGGCCGGTCAGGTAGCAGACGAGGGAGCCGACCGACGAGCCGCGCCCGCGGCCGGGCGGCAGCACGTGCCGCATCGAGCCGGGGCCGCGTACCTCGTACGCGACCTCGCGCGCGAGCTCGAGCACCTCCCAGTGCAGCAGGAAGAAACCGGACAGGCCGAGCTCGCCGATCAGCGCCAGCTCCTCCTCGAGCCGCGCGAGCTCCGTCGTGTGGCGCGCGCTGTACCGCTCGCGGAACGCCTGCTCGCAGACGTGGCGCAGCTGCACGCTCGCAGGCTCGGCGGCGTCGGAGAAGTCGGGGTAGCGGTAGCCGAGCTCCTCCGTCAGGTCGAACCGCAGCCGGTCGGCCAGCTCGACCGTGCGGGCGACCGCATCGCGGTCGTCCGGGAAGCGCTCGGCCATCTCGGCGGGTGGGCCGAGCACCGACTCGTGGTTGCCGCGCCGCTCGCGCTCGCAGCCGTCGAGCGACGTGCGGCAGCGGACGGCGACGAGCACGTCCTGCAGCACCGCCCGGCGCCGGTCGTGTGCGTGCACGTCGCCGGTGACGATCGTCTGCACGCGGAGCGCCTCGGCGAGGTCCCTGAGCTTCGCGTTCCGCGACGTGTCGCCGCGCTCGTACGGGCGCTGCAGCTCGACGTAGAACCGGTCGCGGCCGAACGCGCGCGCGAGCTCGGCGGCCGCGTTCGGGTAGTGGACGCCGAGCCCGTCGCGCGCGCAGCCGGAGAGGCAGACGAGGCCGCCGGCGTGCTCGGCGAGGAGCTGCGGGTCGAGCGCCGGCGGCAGCGGCTCGCGGTTCGTCGTGTCGCGCGTGTGCGCGTGTGCGGCGGTCAGCAGCCGGCAGAGGTTCGCGTAGCCGTCCGCGTCCTCGACGAGGAGCGTCACGTGCGCTCCCCCTGCCAGCGTGATCTCGGCGCCGGTGATCGGCCGGACGCCGAAGTGCTTGGCCGCGTGCGCGAACTCGAGCGACCCGTAGACCCCGTCGTGGTCGGTCAGCGCGAGCGCTGTGTAGCCGAGCTCGGCAGCCCGCGCCGCGAGCTCCTCCGGCTGCGACGCCCCGTCGAGAAACGAGTAGGCGCTGTGGGCGTGCAGCTCGACGTAGCTCACCCTCCTGTTCTACACGAACACACGTTCGATCGCCGGTGCCAGCCTCTTAGAATTCGATTCCGTCGATTTGCAGCCCTTTTTCAAACCGGCCATGCCTCCCCAGGACATAGCCCGGTGTCAGACACGGGTTTTTAGAGGTCGGGGAGGCCGGCGGTGGGGGTTGAGGCGGTGGCATGGAGCCGCCGCGGGATGCGGCCGGCCAGGTGGGCATGCCGGCCCGCTTCGACGGCGAGCCGCATGGCGGTCGCCATCGTCGCCGGATCGTCCGAACGCGAGATCGCGCTCGCGATCAGGACGCCGTCGCAGCCGAGCTCCATCGCCTGCGCCGCATCGGACGCAGTGCCGATGCCCGCGTCGAGGATGACCGGCACCTCCGCGCTCTCGACGATCAGGCGGATGTTGTGGAGGTTGTCGATGCCGCGCCCCGCGCCGATCGGCGAGCCGAGCGGCATGACGGCGGCACAGCCGACGGCCTCGAGGCGGCGCGCGAGGATCGGGTCGTCGCTCGTGTACGGCAGCACGGTGAAGCCCTCGGCGACGAGCGTCTCGGCGGCCGAGAGCAACTCGACCGGATCGGGGTGCAGCGTGCGGTCGTCGCCGATCACCTCGAGCTTGATCCAGTCGGTCGCGAACGCCTCGCGCGCGAGCCGGGCGGTACGGATCGCCTCGCGCGCCGTGTAGCAGCCGGCCGTGTTCGGCAGCACGAACAGTCCGAGCCGGTCGATCGTCTCGAGCGGCGACGGCCCGGTGCTGTTCGCGTCGATCCGCCGCAGCGCGACCGTGACGATCTCGCATGCGGAGGCGACGAGCGCAGCCTCGAGCTGCTCGAGCGAGCGGAAGCCGCCGGTGCCCATGATCAGCCGCGAGCCCCAGTCCCTGCCGCCGAGGTTCATCCGCCCCACCTACCCACCCTGCACCGCCCGCAGGACCTCGACCTGCTGCCCTTCGGCCGGCCGGGTCGTCGACCAATCGCTGCGCGGTACGACCTCGCCGTCGAGCGCGACCGCAACGCCGCGTTGCTCCGCCGTGAGGGAGCCGACGACGTCGGCAACGGTGATGCCGTCCGCGACCTCGCGCCGCTCCCCGTTCACGACGAGGGTGGTCATACGCGCGCGAACCGCTCGGGCGCGAAGGGAAGTGCCACGTCGTGCGGGGCGTCGCCGACGAGCAGGGCGGCGATCGTCTCGGCGGTCACGGGCGCGAGCAGGATGCCGTTGCGGTAGTGGCCCGTCGCGACGAGGACGCCGTCCTCCCATTCGCCGAGCAGCGGGCCGTTGTCGGGAGAGCCCGGGCGCAGGCCGGCGGTGACGTCGACGAGCTCGAGCTCGGCGAGCTCGGGAAGCATTCGATAGCCCTCGCGCAGCAGCTCGTGCACGGCGCCGGCGGTCACGGTCGTGTCGAAGCCGCGCTCCTCGACCGTCGCGCCGAGCACGACCTCCCCGTTTCGGCGCGGGACGACATACACGTGCTCGCTGCGGACCATCCGCTCCGCGGGCCGCTCGCCGCGCAGCCGTACGACCTGACCCTTCACCGGGCGGACGGGCACGCCGGCGAAGCCCGACCAGGCGCCGGCGGTCACGACGACCCGTCCCGCGACGATCGACTCGCCGTTCGCAAGCGTGACCGAGTCGCGCGTCACGGCGACGACCTCTGACCCTTCACGGACGTCGACCCGGTCGGCGAGGGCGGCAACGAGCCGCCGTGGGTCGACCGACGCTTCCTGCTCGCTGAGCCAGCCGCCGGCGACGAGCGGTGAGAGGCCCGGCTCGAGCCTGCGGCACTCGCTCGCGGTCAGCCAGCTCGTGAAGCCGGGCTCGCGCCTGAGCACCTCTGCCTCGTCGGTGTCGAGCGCGACCGAGAGCATCCCGCACGGCCAGAAGCCGACGTCTGCTCCCAGCGCGGCGGCGAACTCCGGATAGAGGTCGAGCGACCGTTGCGCGAGCGGCACGAACGGGTCGTGACCCGGTTCCGCCTCGCTGTCGGGCGCGAGGATGCCCGCCGCGACCCGCGACGCGCCGCTGCCGGCCGCGTCGCGCTCGAGGACGCAGACGTCCAGGCCGCGCTCGGCGGCCCGCCAGGCGCACGACAGGCCGATGACGCCGCCTCCGACGAACACCGCATCGAACATGCAGGCCAGGCTAGCGTCCGTTCGATGAACCGTCTCGAACGGCAGGCGCGGCTCGCGCGGTCACGTCTCTATTTCGTCACCGACCCGGTTCCGGAGAAGCTGCTCGACGCGGCGCTCCGCGGCGGCGTCGACATCGTGCAGCTCCGCGCGAAGGAGCTCGGCGACGACGAGCTCGTCGCCGCGGCGGAGCCCTTCCGGCGCACGTGCGAGCGCCACGGTGCGTTGTTCGTGCTCAACGACCGGCCCGACCTCGTCGAGCGCTGCGGCGCCGACGGCGTGCACGTCGGTCAGGGCGACGCCCCGGTCGCGGACGCCCGGCGCACCGTCGGCGCGGACCGGCTCGTCGGGCTCTCGACGCACGCGCGGAACGAGATTGCGTCGGCCGACGGCGCCGATTACATCGGCGTCGGAACGATCTTCCCGACGCCGACGAAGCCGGACAACGACATCGCCGGGCTCGAGCTCGTGCGCGCGGCCCGCTATGCCGCACGGGTGCCGTGGTTCGCGATCGGCGGCATCGAGCTCGCGAATGTGCCTCGCGTGGCCGCCAACGGCGCGAGTGGGATCGCCGTCGTGCGCGCGATCCGGGACGCGGACGACCCCGAGGCTGCTGCGCGCGCGTTGCGTGCCGAGCTGCCGCCGGGCGATGCGGTCGTCACCGGCGACTCCGTCTGCATCCCGCAGATCGACTGGCTGCGCGGCACGAACGGCCGGGCCTCCCCACACGTGCACGCCGAGCATGCCGACGTGTTCCACGTGCTCGACGGGACGATGGAGTTCCGGGCCGGCGACGGCACCGTCCGTGTTCCCGCGGGATCGACGCTCGCCGCCCCGCCGTTCCTCGTGCACGGGTTCCGCGTCCCGGAGGGCGAGGCGCACTATCTCAATCTGCATGCGCCCGGCGGCTGGCGGCGCGCGCCGGAGGGAGCGGCGGACACGCACGGCGCCGAGCGCGGGTCGGAGCGTGTGCGGCCGGTCGTGCGCGCGCCCGGCGACGGCGACCGCCTGACGAAGCCGCACCGGCTCGCCCTGATCCGGGTCGACCTGCCCGAGCTCGCCGTCGTCGAGAACCACGTCGAGGGCGAGTTCGAGGGGCCTGACCGGCACGTGCACCTCCGTCATGCCGACTGCTTCCACGTCCTGGAGGGGTCGCTCGAGTTCGAGCTCGGAGGCGGGCGCGCGACCGTGGGAGCCGGGACGTCGGTCGTCGTGCCGCCCGGTGTGCCGCATGCGTTCGGCCCGGCGTCGACGCGCGCGCGCTACCTCAACGTCCACGCGCCGAACCTCGGCTTCGTCGACCATCTCCGTGCGCTCGACCACGGCGAGGAGACCCCGTTCGACGAGTACGCCGTCTAGGCGCCGCGCTGCGTGAACCACCGCCCGCCTGCACCGTCGTGGAAGACGACGGTGTTCTCACCGGTCTCGAGCACGACCTCGAAGTAGCGGCGGACGACCGGCTCTTCCGTCCACCAGCGGTCGAGGACGCGCCATTCCTCGCGGACGACGACCACCGGCTGGTGGTTGACCTGCCACGGCGACCCGTCGAAGTTCGCCTCGACGCGCGCCGGGCGCGGTTCGTTCAGTCGTCCCGCGGTACGAAGAGCGCGCGTGTCTCCGGGATGCGCGACCACGGTGCGACCTCCACGACGGTGCAGACGGAACCAGAGCCGGTGCTCGCGCGCACCTGGCGCAGACCTTCGCGCAGGCGGGTGCGGTCCTCGGCGCCGGCTGCGAGCAGCTCGAGCTGGCGGCCCGCCGACTCGGTCAGCTCGACGAGCTCGAGACGGAGCTCGAGGACGGGGGCCGGCAGGTCGGCGAGCTTCGGCGCGAGCCCGAGACGGATCCGGTCGGCGTCGGCGCTCGGCTCGCGCAACGTCATCGCGCGACGCCACGATCCGCCGCCGACGACCTTCGCCGACAGCGCCACCTTGCGGACGAAGCGGTCGCGCCGCTCCGGCCGTGCGAGCGCGGTGTCGATCAGCGCGCCGAGCGCACGCCGGAGCGTCAGCTCGTTGCCGATCGCCTCGGGGAACTCGAGCGACTCGACCAGCTCAGCCGGTGGGCGGCGGCCGCGCACGCGCGCGGTCGCACCGCCTCTCGCCAGGCTCCAGGCGCGCCGGCCGTCCGGCCCCAAGCGTTCGGCAACGGCGCCACCCGGGAGCCCGGCAAGCTGTCCAAGCTTGCGCACCCCCATGGCTTCCAATTCTTCGTAACGCTGCCGCTCGAGCGGCAGCAGCGTCAGCGGCAGCGGGGCGAGGAAGTTCCCGACCTCGTCGTCACGCACGACGAGCACCTGCCCCGGCCGCGCGACCGACGCGGCGGCGAGCGCAGCGAAGCGACGGCCGGCCGCGCCGACCCGCGCGTCCCACGCGCCGCCGACCGCGGCGAGCGAGCGCTGCAGCGCCGCGTCGAGGCCGCCGTACAGGCGCTCGATGCCGCGCGTCTCGAAGTACGCGACACCGGCCCCCACCGGCTCGACCGAGAAGCCCGCGTCCTCGAGCGCGCACACGATCTCCTCCCACGCCTGCTCTGCACCCGCCGGGTCGGGCTCGACGAGCACGAGGCCCGGGCACGTCGCGAGCGCCTCGCCGAGTCGCATGCCCGGCTGCACCCCTGCGAGCTCCGCCGCGGCGTTCACGGGACCGACGATCGCCTCGCTTCCGGCCTGCGGCGCGAGCGCCGCCGGGCGGACTGCGACACCCGGGCGCTTGCGTAGAGCGACCTTCAGATCGAAGCCGGGTATCGAGAGGCAGGCGATCACGGGAACGTATGTTCTACACGAACATACGGTCCCCCGTCAAGTCGTCAGCTGAATGTCACGAGCGGCTGCTGTCACCGGTGCGCACCCACGACGCAGGCGGCGTGGTCCGTCCCGCTCGGACAGCGGAAGCGACCGTTCTC
>JAICLU010000109.1 GCA_025925195.1 Thermoleophilia bacterium | reverse complement strand
TTGCGACGCAACAAACAGCTGACCGAGCGTGCGGACACGATCGGCGTCGGCCGGCCGGCGCTGCCCTTCATCTGCGACCTGCGCGTTTAGCTAGGCCGCCGCCGGAGCGCACGCGAGGAACTCGTGCTGCGCGTCGGCCTGCGGCTTCGGCACGCGATGGTGCCCGAGGATCTGCCACGGCAGGCCCTCGAACCAGACGAGGTCCCCGACGCGCGGCTTGTCCGCCAGCGTCTGCTCGATCACGTCCCACCGTCCGTCCGGAAACTCGAGCTTGAAGGCGTACCGCTCGCAGTCGACGCGCGGCGCCGCGGCGCGGAGCAGTGCGACGTAGTGGTCGACGGCCGCGATCGCGTCGCCGCGCCGTACCCGGTCGGCCTCGGACAGGTCGTCGAGCCGCGCCCGGCCGCGCGCGGCAACCTCCCGCAGGCGGTCGGCGTTCGTCGGCGGCAGCTCCCCGTTCACCAGGAGACTCATCGTCGCCAAAGGGCAAATGGTTCGTCCCCCGTTCAAGGGATGAGCGCAGAAAGCCGAAATACCTCCCTGATGACCGCGATGTCCGCATCCGCAGCGGCAGCGTCGGCGACGCAGACCTCGCCGCTCGGCGTTCCACGGCGCGTCCTCGCGATCGCGAGCGCCGCTGTCGCGTTCGCGTTCGTGCTCCTGGCGCTCCCGGGCTCGCATCCGGGCCGGGGCGAGCTTGCCGCCGCGGCGGCGCTCGGGATCGCAGTCGTCGGCTTCGCTGCGCTCTGGCCGGCGTCACCCGGAATCGCGAAGATCGCGGCGCCGCTCGCGTACGTGGCGATGGCGGCCGTGCTGCTCGAAGGCGGCGGCGGCACGAGCTCCGGCTTCGGCGGCCTCTTCCTGCTGCCGCTCCTCTGGATCGCGATCGTCGGCAGCCGCGCCCAGCTGGCGCTCGGCTTCGCGGCCGTCGTCGTCGCGCGCGTGCTGCCGGTGCTGATCGGGCATTCGGCGTCGCCGCCGGGTGCGTGGCGCAGCAGCGCTGTGCTCGGCGCCGTCGCGGCGATCGGCTGCATCACGATGCAGCAGCTCGTCCGGGTTGCCCGCCTGCGCGCCGACGAGCTCGAGGCCGCCGCGAACCGGCTCGCGGGCCAGAACGAGCAGCTGCGAGAGCTCGAGCAGGCGAAGGACGGCTTCATCGCGATCGTCTCGCACGAGCTGCGGACGCCGCTCACGTCGATCATGGGCTACCTCGAGATCCTGCTGGAGGACGAGACCTCGCTGACCGACGAGCAGCAACAGTTCCTCGCCACCGTCAATCGCAACGTCGGCCGGCTCGCGACGCTCGTCAACGAGCTGCTCTTTCTCGTTCAGCTCGACGCGGGGCGGCTCGAGCTGGATCTCGCCGAGACGGACGTCGCCCTGCTCCTCGCCGAAGCGACCGACGCCGCACGACCCGTGGCCGACGCCAGGAACATCCGGCTGACACTCGAGGCGGAGGACGTGCCGCCGACGGTCTGTGACCGTGGCCGGATGGCGCAGCTGATCGACAACCTCGTCTCGAACGCGCTGAAGTACACACACGAGGGCGGATCGGTCGAGGTGCGGGTCGGCCGGGCGGACGATGCGATCGCCGTCAGCGTCAGCGACACCGGGATCGGCATACCGGCCGATGAGCTGCCGCAGCTCTTCGGCCGCTTCTTCCGCGCCTCGAGCGCCACCCGCGAAGGCATCCCCGGCACCGGGCTCGGGCTTGCCATCTCGCAGGCGATCGCCGGTGCGCACGGCAGCACGATCACCGTGCACAGCACTCCTGCGCGCGGAACCAGATTCGAGCTGCTGCTCGCGCCGGCGTCGTCCTAGAGCGCGACCGAGGCCGAACGGCCGAGCTCGTGACCCGCCGCGTCGAGCGCCGCGACCGCCACCTTCTTCGCGGACGTGACCGGCCGCAGCACCGTCTCGAAGCCCATGCGCGGAACGGTGGTTGTCGCGCGGCCGTCCTCGTAGAGCCGCCACGAGATGACGCCGGTCGCGCCGTTCCAGCTGGCGTACAACGCACCGGACGACGCGACGAGGTCCGGCGGCGCGGCCGGGCGGCCCGTCCAGGCGAAGCGGAACGCCCGGTAGCTCTGGCCGCCGCGCGGTAGATGCGCGTCGAACACGATCGAGCCGTCTGCGGCGAACTCGGTGACGTACGGCGAGCCGCCCCAGCCGACGAACGTGTGCGCGTCGGCGAGCAGCTGCGCATTCCCCATGTAGTGCGAGAGCACGGTCTCCGGCCGGTGAACGAGCGCGTGCTCGACCGTCGCGCGCCGCCGCCGCGGGTCGAGCTTGAGCATCAACGCGCGCGACCGCGGCTCCTTCGGCGGCGCGGCTCCGTTGTCGAAGATGCTGATCCGGCCGCCGCCGTGGTGGCGAACGTCGTGCTGCCAGTAGAAGCGAGCCCCGGGCCCGAGCGCGAACGTGCTGTGCTTGCCGCCGAGCCGCCAGCGGATCCGGCCCGTCTGACGGTCGACCTTGTACGCGGCCCACACGTTGCGGCCGGAGATGAGTAGGTCCCCGTCCCCGTCGACGTCGACCGAGTTGACGTGGAAGTAGTCGAAGCGCGGCCCCGGCTTCGCGACGATCGCGGTCTCCTCGACCGGCACGTGCTGCAAGCTCCGCCATTCGCGCAGCAGCCGCCCGCTCGGCAGTGCAAGCTCCTGGACGACGCCCCCGACGACCGTGCCGTGGCGCCACGGCGCCGTCTCGTTGCTCGTCACGATCGCCGTGCCCTCGGGGGAAATCTGGAACTCGTGCAGGTCGGCGGGCAGGCCGCGTGCCGCGTGGAAGCGGAACAACTCCCGGTACGACGTGTCCGCGACGACCCAGTGGCCGTCGCCGAGCCCCTTGACGATCTTCCCTTCCCACCAGGTCAGGACGGGCTTGCCGTGCAGGCGCTGCACCTTGAAGTCGGTCGGCGCAGTCCCGTTCGCAACCGGACGGAACCAGACGAGCTCGCCGGCCCCGTCGACGACCATCGGCCCGTGGCTCCCGGGGCCCGACGACGGAGCGAGAAAGACGAGGCCCGGAGCCGCCGGACCGCGGCGCTGGTCGACCGTCAGCGCGGGCGGTGTCAGGTCGGGCCGCGACACGAAGTGCTGCACGTTCGGCGTCGCCGCCACCGTCGCCTCGGCGAGATCGTGGAAGAGGTCGAGCCTGCGGCCGAGGGTCGGGGCGAGCAGCGCCCCGGCCGCTCCACGCAACAGCTGGGTGCGGGTGAGCGGGCTCAAACCGAAGGCTGCGGGCCAGGGACTCGAACCCCAACTTCCGGTTCCAGAGACCGGCGTCCTACCATTAGACGAGCCCGCAACGGCGGGCGGATTGTAGCGAGCTTACGGCGCCGTCAGAGCTCGACGCGGTACAGCTGGACGAGGCGCGTCTCGGTCTCGGTGTCGATGTGGGCGACGACCTCGACGTACGGCTCCAGCCCCGATCCCCGCAGCTTCGCCTTCAGCAGCCCGTCGACCTGGAAGATCCCGGACGAGTTGTTCATCCGGATCTCGATCAGGATCGGCTTGTCCTCGCCGTCGGTGATCGTCACGTCCTCGATCGCGGCTGCGGAGAGGGAGTGCATCGATACACGGCCGCGCTCGAACGGGATCCGGGAGCGGCCCTTCGCCATGTCGAGCGCGTCGGCGACGCGGATCAACCCGGCCTCGATCGTCAGCGGCTGTCCGTCGGCGCGATGGCTGATGATCGCCTGCAGCACCTCCGACACGATCACCGTCTTGTCGGGCTCGTCGTAGAGGCCGTCGAGCAGCTCGCGCAGCTTCGGCTCGGCGAGAAAGAGGCTGAAGTCCTCGTGGCCGTGGCGGTGCACCGACATCCCGACGCAGTGCGTGAGCGCCGACAGCGTGACGACCACCTCGGCGTCGTCCGCCGTCAGCCCGAAGTCGTGGACGAGACCCGTGTCGATGTGATGCTTCGTGAGCTGGCGCAGGAGCTTGAGCGCGATGTTCGTGACGATCTGGATGTGCACCCACGAGTGGTCGTTGATCTCCATCCGCGCCACCGCGTTGACGTTCGAGACGTGCCACCAGCCTTTCAGCTGCTTGTCGGCGTTAACGCGCTCGATCACGGTGCGCAGCTTGCGGTTGCCGCGCACCGGCACGTTGATCTTCATCCGCTCGACCGCCTCGGCCGGCGTCAGCGTCGTCTCGTGCTGGGCCTCCTCGGCGACCGGCTGATCGATCCGGTCTGCCGTTTCCTTGTCGATCGCCATGGCGGCGAGTCTATTCCCGCTCCTCGTCCCAGATCGACTCCCACGTCCTCGCCGGGGCCCCCGGGTCGGGAAGAACCGGGCGCTCGGGCTCCGTGAGGCGGTAGTAGAGCGCCGTCAGGACGTGCGCCTCGAAGGGGACGACGAGGGCGCCGGCGACGGTGCCGCCGATCCAGACGCTCCAGAACGTCGACGTCGCCCCGAAGAGCGCCCGCACCGCGAGGGTCGCGACCGAGGTCAGGACGTTCGCGATCACGATCAGCGCGAGGACCCGCCCGGTCTGACCCCGCACGAGCTCCGACGAGCGCCGGAAGGCTTCCCGCCAGCCGAGCCGCTCGATCATGACGAGCGGGACGACGAGCGACCAGCGGGCGATCGCGATCAGCCCCGGCACGATGAGCGCGAGGAACCCGAGCAGGACCCCGAGCCCGTACATGATCGACGCGCCGAGCAGCGTCCCGAGACGGCCGCGGGTGCGGGCGTAGTACTCGGGCACGCGCGCGACCGGCCGCGACTCGTGCAGGTCGCGCACGATCTCGACGAGCGCACCCTGAACGAGCAGGCCGCCGATCAGACCGAGCGCGAGCGACACGAGGCGCGCGCTCGCGGTACCCGACGAGACGGCGAACGCATCGGCGAGCGACACGACGAGGAAGATGACGCCTGCGACGAGGATCGAGCGGCCCGCGAGCCGGCGGTAGATCGCGAGGCCCTCCGCGAGGACGCCGCCGATCGTCATGCCGCGTCCGTCGCCCAGTCGCCGTACAGCGACGTGTAGAGCCCGCGCAGCGCGAGCAGCTCGTCGTGCGAGCCTTGCTCGACGACGCGGCCGTGCTCGAGCACGACGATCAGGTCGGCGTCGCGGATCGTCGACAGTCGGTGCGCGATGATGAACGCGGTGCGGTCCGCGAGCAGGATCCGGAGCGCTTCCTCGATCCGGCGCTCGGTGCCGATGTCGACCGACGACGTCGCCTCGTCGAGGATCAGCACGCGCGGGTCGGCGAGCAAGGCGCGCGCGAACGCGACGAGCTGCCGCTGCCCGAGCGACAGGCGCGAGCCGCGCTCGCCGAGCTGCGTCTCGTAGCCGTCCTCGAGCCGCAGGATGAACTCGTGCGCGCCGACCGTCTGCGCGGCACGGACGATCTCGTCGGCGGTCGCGTCGGGCTTGCCGAAGGCGATGTTCTCGGCCACGGTCCCGGCGAAGAGGAAGCCCTCCTGCGGCACGACCCCGAGCTGCCGACGCAAGGACTCCTGCGTGACGTCGTTCAGGTCGTGACCGTCGATCGTGAGACGTCCGTGGGTCGGCTCGTAGAAGCGCGCGAGGAGCTTTGCGATCGTCGACTTGCCGGCGCCCGTATGGCCGACGAGGGCGACGGTCGTCCCGGCGGGGACGTCGAGGTCGATCCCGTGCAGCACCTCGTCGCCGCGGCCGTACGTGAACCGCACGCCTTCGAACGCGACGGCGCCCTCGATCTCCGGCAGCGGCTGGGCGCCGGGGCGGTCGACGACCTGCGGCTGCTCGTCGAGCACGCCCATGATCTTGTCGAGCGCCGCGGTCGCCGAGAGGAACGTGTTGTACAGCTGCGAAAGCTGCTGTACCGGGTCGAAGAAGTTGTTGACGTAGAGCATGAAAGCGAAGAGCGTCCCGAGCGAGAGCGTGCCGCCGAAGTAGAGGTGGCCGCCGTAGGCGAGCACGATCCCGAGCGCCGCCGTCGAGAGCAGGTCGACGGTCGGGAAGTAGATCCCGTTCAGGATCACCGTCCGCATGTTCGCGGCGCGGTAGCGGTTGGTGACCTCGACGAAGTTGTCGTATGCGGGCTGCTCACGGTTGAACGACTGCACGACGCGCATGCCCGCGATGTCCTCCGCGAGGGTTGCGGTGACGAGGCCGAGCCGTTCGCGCACCTGGCCGTACGCGCGTGCCGAACGGGTGCGGAAGAGCGCGGTTGCGACACTCATCAGCGGCAGCACGGCGCATGTCGCGAGCGCGAGCCGCCAGTCGAGGACGAAGAGGATGATCGCGGTGCCGAGCAGCGTCAGCGAGTTCTGGACGAGGCTCGTGACGCCGTCGGTGACGAGCTGGTCGATCGCCTCGACGTCGTTCGTCAGCCGGCTGATGATCACGCCGGCGCGGTTGCGCTCGTAGAAGCCGAGCGACAGCTCCTGCAGATGTGCGAACAGCCGGTTGCGGAGATCGGCCAGGATCCGCTCGCCCACCCAGCCCGTCAGGTAGGTCTCGGCGTACGTCATGCCCCAGTTCGCAAGACCGGCGGCAACGAACAGGACGATCACGAGGACGAGCCGCGAGCCGCCGTGGTCGCGGATCGCGTCGTCGAGCGCGTACTTGGCGAGGTAGGGAGGAGCGAGCGCCGTCGCCGTCGCGGTCAGCAGCGACACGACCGACAGCGCGACGCGCTTGCGGTACGGCTGCGTCAGGCGCCACAACAGGCCCAGCCGCCGCCGCGTCTTCGACCACGACCAGTCGTCGACCTCGGCGCCCCGCTGCTGCATGAGGTGTCCGCCTGGCTGATGAACTCTCATGCGACGTCCTCCATGTCGCCGCGCGCCTCGACGGCGTCGGCGAACTGCCGCTCGAGGAGGCCGTGCTCGTAGATCTCGCGGTAGACGGCGCTCGTGTGCAGCAGCTCGTCGTGCCTACCGCGGGCGGCGATGCGGCCGTCGGCGAGCACGACGATCTCGTCGGCCAGCGCGATCGTCGAGAGGCGGTGCGCGATGATCAGCGTCGTCCGGTCGCGCATCGCCTCGCGCAGCCCGGCGCGGATCTTCGCCTCGGTCGTCGCGTCGACGGAGGCGGTTGCGTCGTCGAGGATCAGGATGCGCGGGTCGAAGGCGAGTGCGCGCGCGATCGCGATCCGCTGGCGCTGTCCGCCCGACAGCGTGATGCCGCGCTCGCCGATCACGGTGGCGTAGCCGTCCGGCAGCCGGTCGATGAACTCGTGCGCCTGCGCCGCCTGTGCGGCTCGCAGGACGTCGTCGTCACTCAGGTCGGCACGGCCGAACGCGATGTTGTCGCGCACGCTCGCCGAGAAGAGGAACGGATCCTGGGCGATGACGCCGATCGCGCGGCGCAGCGACGTCAGCCGCACGTCGCGCACGTCGGCGCCGTCGACGAGGACCCGTCCGGCGTCGACGTCGTAGAAGCGCGGGACGAGTGACGTCAGCGTGGTCTTGCCGGAGCCCGTATGGCCGATCAGGGCGACGGTGCGCCCCGGCGCGATCTCGAGGTCGACGTCGTGCAGCACGGGCCGGCCCTCCAGGTAGGAGAAGGTCACGTTGTCGAAGCGGATCGCACCCCCGCCCTGGGGGAGCTCGCGCGCGCCGGGCTTGTCCGCGATCTCCTCGGGCTCGTCGATCACCTCGAAGATCCGCTCGCCCGCCGCGGTTGCCCGCTGCGCCTGGCCGACCCACATGCCGAGCGCGCGCAGCGGCAGCACGAGCATCGCGAGATAGAGGTTGAACGCGACGAACGCGCCCGGCGATAGCGCGCCGCGCTCGACCATCCGGGCGCCGAGCAGCAGCACCGCCGCGGTCGCGAGCAGGGGCACGAACGAGATCAAGGGCACGTACGTGGCCCGCTGACGGTTCGCCCGCAGCGTCTGCTGGAACACGATCTCCGACCGGTTGACGAACTTGGCCTGCTCGGCGGGCTCCTGCGCGAACGCCTTGACGACGTGCACGCCGACGATGTTCTCCTCGGCGACGGTCGCGACGTCCGCGAGCTTCTGCTGCACGTCGCGGAGCGTCGGGTGGGCGATGTGGCTGTACCGGTACGCGAGCAGGATCAGGAGCGGCGTGATCGCGAGCACGATCAGCGCGAGCTTCCACTGGAAGAAGAAGAGGACGACGGTCACCGAGACGACCGTGAGCGCGTTCTGGAAGAAGAAGATCAGCCCGTAGCCGAGGAAGAAGCGGACGCCCTGCAGGTCGACGGTCGCGCGCGACATCAGCTGGCCGGTCTGGTGCCGGTCGTAGAACCCGAACGAGAGGCGGACGAGGCGCGCGTAGAGGCCGCTGCGCATGTCCATCTCGACGTCGAGGGCGATCTGGCCCGACAGGAGCCGCCGGCCGGCCATCAGCACGGCGCGCGCGATCCCGAGGCCGATCAGGACGGCGACCGTCCACCAGAGCCGGTGCGAGTCGTGCTTGAGCAGCGACCTGTCGATCGCGTCGCGGCCGGTCACCCAGACGACGGCGATCTGCGCCGCCTGCGACCCGACGGCGAGCAGGATCGAGACGATCAGGCCGGTGCGATACGGGCGCAAGAAACCGAGCAACCGTCCGAAGGTCGCTCTGTACGGAACGGCACTCACGCTGTCAGGCTATCGGCGTGACAGTCGCACCCGACGGCAGCCCAGTGGAAGTCTACGAGCGCCTGCCCGAGCTCGGCGAGGCCGGTTACGTGGCGCAGATCGTCGCGCCGCCGGCGTCCCTGCTCGAGCTGGGTTGTGGCACGGGACGCGTGACAGCACAGCTCGCCGCCGCGGGCTACGCCGTGACGGCGGTCGACGAATCGTCCGACATGCTCGCGCGCGTGCGTGGCGCCGAGACCGTGTGCGCGCCGATCGAGGGTCTCGAGCTCGGCCGCCGCTTCGACGCGGTGCTCCTGTTCAGCAACCTGCTGACCGTCGAGACCGAGCAGCGCCGGGCGTTCCTCGATACCTGTGCGCGCCACTCGTCGCTGCTCGTCGTCGAGACGCTGCCGCTCGCGTGGGAGCCGCGCGAGGGCGAGTCGCGGATCGGCGACATCGTCTCGAGGCTTCGCATCGCCGCCGTCGAGGCGGGCGTCGTCCACGGCGCAGTCGACTACGAGGTCGGCGGCCGGACGTGGACGCACGAGTTCGCGATGCGTGTGTTCGCCGACGAGGCCGAGCTCGAGTACGCGCTCGCCGAGGGCGGCTGGCGCCTCGAGCGCTGGCTCGACCGCGACGGCGGCTGGTTCGTGGCTACAACCGGCTGAGCTGGTCGTGCACGAGCGCGAGCGCGGCGTCGAGCTTCGCGCGGTTCGCGGGCACGTAGGGCCAGCTGCTCGCGCCCGACGGATGCGGCAGCGGCACGACCGGGATCCCAGCGAGCTCGTGGGTGCGGCCGATGTGCTCGGTGAGCCGTCCGAGTCCGAGCAGCCGCTTCAGCGCGAGGCCGCCGACGGTCACGATCAGGCGCGGCCGCAGGAGCTCGAGCTCCCAGTCGCGCCAGAACTGGCAGAGATCCTGCTCGCGCGGGGTCGGCGTCCGGTCGCCACGGCCCGACGGCGCCCGTCCCGGATAGCAGCGCGTCACGGACGCGCAGTAGAAGGTCGCATAGAACGTCTCCTCGTCGAGCTCGAGCCAGCGCCGGAGCGTCTGGCCGGCGCGGCCGCGCCAGGGCAGCCGTTCCTCGCCCTCGACGATGCCCGGCGCCTGGCCGTACAGGTAGGCGCGCTGACCGGCAA
>JAICLU010000032.1 GCA_025925195.1 Thermoleophilia bacterium | reverse complement strand
GCGCCGGCGTGGCGGCGATCGAGGACTCCGTCGCGGACGGCCGCTCGATCAACGTGACCCTGATCTTCTCTGTCGACCGCTACGTCGAGGTCGTCCGTGCGTACCTGAAGGGGCTCGTTCGCTTCCGCGCGGCGGGTGGCGACGTCTCGACCGTCCACTCCGTCGCCAGCTTCTTCGTCTCCCGGGTCGATACCGAGACCGACCGGCGACTCGACGCGCTCGACGCCCCGGCCGAGCTGCGCGGGAAGCTGGGGATCGCGAACGCAAAGCTCGCGTACGGCCGCTACCGCGAGCTGTTCTCGCCGGACTACCGGCTCTGGGCCGAGCTCGCCGCTGAGGGCGCGCACCCGCAGCGCTGTCTCTGGGCGTCGACCTCGACCAAGAACCCCGCCTACCGGGATGTCCGCTACGTCGAGGAGCTGATCGGTCCCGAGACCGTCGACACCATGCCTGCCGCGACCCTGCGTGCGTTCCAGGATCACGGAATGGTTGCGCCCACGCTCGAACACGGACGCGCCGAGGCGCAGCGACTGCCCGCACTGCTCGCCGGTGCCGGGGTCGACTACGACAACGTCGTCGCGAGGCTCGAGACGGAAGGGATCGAGAAGTTCGTCAGCGCCTTCGCAACGCTCCTCGCCGGTCTCGAGGCCAAGACGCAGAGCTTGAATGCAGTTGAGGCGGCGCAGCGATGACGCGGGTGGCGATCAACGGCTTCGGCCGCATCGGCCGGAACGTCTTCCGCGCGGCGATGGAGCGGGCGCCCGGGTTCGAGATCATTGCGGTCAACGACCTCGGCGACCCCGTGACGATGGCGCATCTGCTCGCCCACGACTCGGTGCTCGGACCGCTCGGCGAGCCGGTTCGAATCGACGGGGAGACGATGATTGTCGGCGACCGCGAGCTGCGAGCTCTCTCGATCGCCGATCCGGCCGAGCTCCCGTGGGCCGAGCTCGCCGTCGACGTCGTCGTCGAGTCGACCGGTCGCTTCGAGCGGCGAGAGCAAGCGCAGGCGCACCTCGACGCGGGCGCGGCCAGGGTCGTGATCTCGGCCGTCGCCAACGACGCCGACGTCACGATCGTGCTCGGCGCGAACGACGACGCCTACGACCCGGCGCGGCACCGGATCGTCTCGAACGCTTCCTGCACGACGAACTGCGTCACACCGCTCGCCAAGGTGCTGAACGACGCATTCACGATCGAGCGCGGCTTCATGACAACGGTGCACGCGTACACGCCGACGCAACCGGTGCTCGATTCGCCGCGCAAGGATCTGCGGCGCGCGCGAGCGGCGGCGATCAACCTGATCCCGACGTCGACCGGCGCGACCCGCGCGCTCGGGACGGTGCTGCCGGAGCTCGACGGGAAGATCGGCGGCATGGCCGTTCGCGCGCCCGTTCCGGTCGGCTCGATCGTCGACCTGGTCGTCCAGCTCGCACGCACCGTCGACGCGATCGAGGTGAACGACGCCGTACGGGACGCGGCCGCCGGGCAGCGGCTGGACGGGATCCTCCGCTACGCCGACGAGCCGCTCGTCTCCAGCGACATCGTCCACTCGCCGCACTCATGCGTGTTCGACAGCCAGCTGACGATGGCGAACGGCCCGCTGGTCAAGGTCTTCGGCTGGTACGACAACGAGTGGGGCTACAGCTGCCGCCTCGTCGACCTCGTCGATCGGTTGATGCGATGACCAGGGAGCTCTCCCGCGAGCAGCTCCTGGGCTTCCTCGCCGAGATGGTGCTGATCCGCCGCTTCGAGGAGAAGGTGGAGGAGCGGTTCCGCGCCGGAGAGCTGGCCGGCTTCCTGCATGCGGCAATCGGCCAGGAGGCGGTCGCGGTCGGCGTCTGCCACGCGCTGGGCCCCGACGACCTGATGGCCTCGACGCACCGCGCGCACGCCCACGTGATCGCGAACGGGACGCCCCCGAACGAGGTGATGGCGGAGCTCTACGGAAAGATCGAGGGCTGCTCGCACGGCTACGGCGGCTCCATGCACCTGTACGACGTCGGGCGCGGAACGATGGGCGCGAACGCCGTCGTCGGCGGCGGACTGCCGGCGACCGTCGGCTCCGCGCTCGCATTCCACCTCCGGCACGAGCCGCGCGTTGCGCTCGCCTTCTTCGGCGACGGAGCGACGAACATCGGCACCTTCCACGAATCGCTCAACCTCGCGCAGCTCTGGAATCTCCCCGCCGTCTTCGTCTGCGAGAACAACCGCTGGTCGGAATCGACACCGCAGTCGCAGCACCAGCCGATCACCGATCTGACGCAGCGCGCCGTCGCGTTCGGGATGCACGCGCTGCACGTGGACGGGCAGGACGTCGAAACGGTCCACCTCGCCGCGCTCGACGCGATCGAGCACGCCCGCAGCGGTCGCGGGCCGGTGTTCCTCCTCTGCGAGACCGAGCGGCTCACCGGTCACTACATGGGCGACGCGCAGGTCTACCGGGACAAGGAGGAGCTCAAGCGACTGCGCGAGACCCGCGACCCGATCACGTCCCTGCGCGAGCGCCTCGCGCTGAGCGAGAAGGACTGGCTGCCACTCGAGGCCGAAGCACGGCGCGTCGCCGACGCATCGGTCGAGTTCGCGAAGGCCGGCACCGATCCGAAGCCGGAAGACGCATTGAAGAACATCTACGTGACCTGAGCCGTGAGACGAAAGGAGGGAACGGCATGGGCGTGATCGTCGTCGGGGTCGACCACTCGGACGGCGCGGGGGCCGCACTCCGGTTCGCGCTCGAGGAGGCGAAGCTCCGGGGAGCACGCCTGCGTGTTGTCCAGGCCCGGCAGTTCACGGCCTTCCGCGCGTCCGCGATGGAAGCCGGCCCCCGGCCGACGCTCGCGGTCGAGCTGGATGACCTGCTCGGCTCCGCCGGGCAGCAGGCCTCCCACCACGCGGCCTGCCCCGTCACGATCCCCGTCACGATCGTTCCCCACCGGCGGCAGGGCTAGCAGTGGACGTCCGCCTGAAGCGCGCGTACGAGGAGCCGGCGATCTCGGACGGCTACCGCGTGCTGATCGACCGGCTCTGGCCGCGCGGTGTGTCGAAGACGGATGCAGAGCTCGACGAATGGGCGCGGGAGCTTGCGCCCAGCAGAGAGCTGCGACGGTGGTTCGGCCACGACCCCGAGCGCTTCGACACGTTCCGGGAGCGCTATACCGACGAGCTCGCACCACACGACGACAAGCTGCGCGAGTTACGCGGGCGCGCGCGCAAAGGACGGCTTACACTCGTCTACAGCGCACGCGACGAGGAGCACAACGACGCAGTCGTGCTGGCCGAGCTGCTGAAGCGCGGCAGGCGATCGCGGTGACGGTCCTCGGGCAGCTGGCGCGCTTCGTCACCGGCCGGTCATGGGACGACGTCTCCGGCGACGCGCGCGCCACGCTGAAGATCCGCGTTCTGGACACGCTCGGCTGCGCGCTCGGTGCGCTCGACGGGCCGCCGGTCATGGCGATTCGCGAACAGACCGAGGAGCTCGGCGGCACTCCGCTCTGCACGTTGGTGGGCGGTGGCCGCAGCGCGCCCGACCGCGCCGCGCTCCACAACGGTGCAGCCGCACGCTACCTCGACTTCAACGACTCCTACTTCGCCCCGGGAGAGACGTGCCATCCGAGCGACAATCTCGCGCCCGTCCTGGCTGCAGCCGAATACGCCGATGCGTCGGGACGCGAGCTCCTCACGGCGCTGGCGGTCGCCTACCAGGTGCAGTGCCGGCTCTCCGATGAGGCACCGGTGCGCGCGAAGGGCTTCGACCACGTGACGCAGGGCGCGTACGCCGCGGCGGCCGGCACGGCGAAGGCGCTCGGGCTCGGCGTCGCGGAGACGGCGAACGCGGTGGCGATCGCGGGGACAGCGCTGAACGCGCTGCGCGTGACGCGTACGGGCTCACTCTCGCAATGGAAGGGGCTCGCGTACCCGTTCGCCGCCTTCGGCGCGGTCGAGGCGGCGCTGCTCGCCGGCCGCGGGATCACCGGGCCGCCGGAGGTGTTCGAGGGGAACAAGGGGTTCATGGAGGCGATCGCCGGCCCGTTCGAGATCGACTGGGAGCGCGAAGACCTCGAGCGTGTGCGTCGCACCTTCCTCAAGCGCTACAACGCGGAGATCCATTCGCAATCGGCGCTGGAGGCCCTGCTCGAGCTACGCGCAACGCACCGGGTCGACCCGGCTCACGTGGAGCGGATCGAGCTCGAGACGTTTCAGGTCGCCTACGACATCATCGGCGGCGGCGAAGAAGGCGCGAAGGTCGACGTCACAAACAAGGAGGAGGCCGACCATTCGCTCCCCTACATGCTCGCGGTCGCGTTGCTGGACGGGCAACTGCTGCCCGAGCAGTACGCGCCCGAGCGAATCGTCGCAGACGACGTGCAGGCACTGCTACGCCGTGTCGAGGTGCGTCCGGCTGCCGACCTGAGCGCGCGCTTCCCGGAGGAGCACGCGTGCCGGCTGCGTCTCGTGCTCGACGACGGCGCCCTGCTCGCCGCAGACAAGCACGACTACGAAGGCTTCTTGACGCGACCGATGGGCTGGCAAGGGGCACGCGAGAAGTTCGAGCGCCTCGCCTCGGCGGCGCTCGAGCCCGAGCACGCTGCCGAGCTCGCGGACGCGGTCGCCGTCCTCGACGAGCTCGAGACACGCGACCTGACGGCGCTGCTCACACACGTGCGCGTGCCGTCCTCGACGGAAGGAGCGGCACGATGAGTACCACCGAGATCGGCGGCGAGCGCGCGTTCGCGTTCCTGTCCCTGAACGAGCGGCCGGCGAAGCCGCGCAGTCGCGGCGTCACCGAGATCCGCGGCCCCTACTACACGCCGGTCGGCAAGCGCTACCTCGAGGACCTGCTCGAGGCGATGGGCGCGTGGGTTGACACGCTCAAGTACGCCGGCGGCTCGTTCACGCTGATGCCGCGCAAGACCGTGCGCGCGCTGAACGAGCTCTGCCACGAGCACGAGGTCGAAGTCTCCACCGGCGGCTTCCTCGAATACGTCCTCGCGCAACGCGGCGACGCCGTCGACCGCTACCTCGACGAGTGCCGCGAGCTGGGCTTCGACATCGTCGAGATCTCCAGCGGCTTCGTGACACTGCCTGTCGACGACCTCGTCGGACTGACCGGAGCGGTGCGCGCGGCGGGGCTGAAGCCGAAGCCCGAGGTCGGGATCCAGTTCGGCGCCGGCGGCGCCTCCAGCGTCGACGCGCTCGAGGCGGAGGGCACGCGCGACGTCGGGCAGGCGATCGAACTCGCGAAGCGGCACCTCGACGCGGGCGCGCACATGCTCATGATCGAATCGGAGGGGATCACCGAGCAGGTACGCGAGTGGCGCACTGACGTCGTCTCCCGCATCGCGTCGGAGCTCGGGCTCGAGCACGTGATGTTCGAGGCCGCAGATCCCGACGTCTTCAGCTGGTACGTGAAGAACTACGGCATCGACGTCAACCTCTTCGTCGACCACAGCCAGATCGTCCAGCTCGAGTGCCTGCGCGCCGGCATCTGGGGCACCCACGACACCTGGGGCCGGATGCTCTCGTACCGGCCGTCGGCGAGTTAGCGGTCGAGCATGTTCGAGCTCCTCGGCGTCGCGGGCATCGCGATCTCGATGTTCGCCTACCTCCCCCAGATCGTCCACCTGGCGAAGGAGCACTGCTCCGCAGGCGTCAGCAGCCGGGCGTGGACGATGTGGCTGGTCAGCAGTGTGCTGATCGGGGCGCTCGCGATCCACCGCCACGACCCCGTCTTCGTCCTGCTCCAGGTCAGCAGCCTGGCCTCCGCCGGCGCGATCCTCGTGCTCGGACACAGGTACCGCGGACTCGTCTGCGAAGCCCATCTCCATACGATCGCCAGGCAATGGCCCAAGTCAGAGGCCGGTTGAGATTCCGACTGCCGCGTCATTCGGAACGCCGACTTGCGCGCTCGACGACGCTCGCGTTCGAACGTGGAAGCAGCGGGCGCAACGGGGGATGTCTCAGGTTCCGGCGGCTGGATCGACGATCGCCAAGCCTGTCGCTTCGAAGTCACGGCGATTGAGCGTCACGATCGCCAGGTCATGAGAGAGAGCGGTCGCGGCGATCAGGCTGTCCTTGATCGGCATCGCCCGGCCTGACCTGCGGAGAGTCGCAAGCAGCTCTGCCCAACGGAGCCCCGTCGATGCCTCCCAGGGTATGCAGTGCAAGCGTCGCACGCCCTCCTCGAACCAGCGCTCGAGCCGGGCGCGGCGGCGACTGCGCTCGAGCAACAGGATCCCGAAGCGCAGCTCGCCGACAATGATCGGGTCGACGGCCAGCTCGGACTCATTGCTCTGCAGCCACTCGAGCACACGCTGATCAGGATAGGGCCTGGTCGCCTCCGAGAGGACATTCGCGTCCACGAGATAGGTAGTCACTCTGCGAACCTAGAGCGAGTCAGTCGACTCCGATTCGACCTCGACGAACCACCCCTCTTCAGGACAGGAGCGGAGCCACTCGACGAGGCCGTGGTTCGGCGGCGGCGTGACCCGGGTGAGGCGGTACTCGTCGGGGCCGATCCGGTCCACCTCGAACTCCTCCCCCGGCTCGATCCCGTCCGCCTCCCGAAGCTCCACGGGAAGCACGATCTGCCCCTTCGTCGAGATCGTCGTCCGCATGGAAGGTAAGATAGCATCTTACGTCCGATGGTTGTCAGAGTCTCCCGCGTCGCAACGTCTCTCAGCCGGTAGAACTCCGACGCAGTCGGGTCGTGTCGCTGCTCGCCTTCTTCGTGCGTCGCCTCCTCTGGACGATCCCTCTCGTCCTCGTCGTGATGCTCGCCACGTTCGCTCTGATGCGTGGCAGTGGCGGCGACCCGTTCAACCCGCTGGAGGGTTTTGCGCCGCTCCCGACGCCGCTCCAGGAGCAGCTCCGCGACTACTACAACCTCGACTCGCCGTGGATCGTCGAGTTCGGGACGTACGTCCGGAACGTCGCGACGCTCGATTTCGGGCCGTCGCTCGTGCTCCGCGGAGTGACGGTGGACGACGTCATAGCGCAGTCGTTCCCGATCACGCTGGAGCTGATCGCCTTCGCGGCGGCACTGGCGTTGCCGATCGGCATCGCGCTCGGGCTCCTCGCTGCGCTCCGACGCAACAGCGTCAGCGATCTCCTCGCGACCTCGACCGCGAGCGTGCTGCTCGTCATACCGGTGTTCTTCGTCGCGTACGGAACGACCGCGGCGCTCGCCGCGCCCAAGGTCGACGCCGTGATGATGCGCATCGTCGACGGGTTGTTCGCGCTGCCGCGGCTGCCGATCGCGATCGTCATCCTCGTCGCCGTCCGGCTCCAGGGACAGAACGTGGAGACGGTCGCGCTCGCGCTGGCAGTCGTCGGATGGATGCTCACGGCGCGCCTCGTGCGCGGCCAGGTGATGTCTTTGGTGACGCGCGATTTCGTGACCGCGGCGCGATCACTCGGCGGCAGCAACACGCATATCGCCCTCCGTCATCTGATTCCGAATTCCGCCGGGATCCTGCTCGTCGCGATCCTGCTCGAGCTGCCGACCGTGGTCGTCGGCGAGGCGTTCTTCGCCGTGCTTGGCCTCGGCCCCGATCCGCCGACGGCGACGTGGGGCAACATCGCGCAAGAGGGCCTGCATTTCGATCGCCTCTGGCAGATGGCGCTCGCGACCGCAGCGATCGCGACGTTCGCGCTGTCGGCAAACGTCCTCGTCGACCGGCTCGGCGACTGGCCCGACCCGCGGCGCCGAACACGCTGACGAGCGCGAGTCCTGCGGGGCCGATGCCCGCAGGACTCGCGTGGTGGTGATTTAGATCGTGGACGCCGAGCGCGCGAGACGAGGCGAGGACTCGCGTCGGGCCGATGCCGCCGGTTCGGGGCGCATCGCCATGTAGACACCCGCGACAGCGGCCCAGAGGAGGAAGACAAGCCCGGCGAAGAATCCGATCGGGGTCAGTTGCAGCAGGCCCAGAGGGAGGGCGCTCCAGGCGAGCCAGCGCGGGAAGGCGCGACCGGCGATTCCGGCGGTCGCGATCGCGAGCAGCATGATCGCGAGCCCGCCGTCGCCGCTGATCAGGCCGCCGCCGGAGCCGGTGAGATGCACGGCCTGCAGCGTCGCCGGCGCGATCGTGTGCTTGTCGCCGATGAAGCCGATCGTCGAGAAGACTCCCGCGGCTGCGAGCTCGTCGACGACGGCGACCGCCCCGCCGAGCAACGCCGCAGCGGCGACAGCCGGATGGAGGTCGCTGCTGCGGATACGCGCCCAGAGCGCGACGGCGAAGAAGGCGAGGAAGAACGCCGCCCAGTGCAGGATCAGCCCGCCCCTGGCGATACCGGCGTGGTGGGTCGAGTCGTTGGCGATGATCGTCGCGATCGGCGAGTCGCCGTCCGGGAAGTCACCGATCGAGAGATTTCCGATCACCTCGAGCGCGGCGTAGACGATGCCGGCGAGCGGAATGAGCCGGACGAGCCGGATGTTCATCTGTCGATTCCTCCTGTCGAGTGCTGACTCGTCGGAAGCTAGGAGGCCGCGGCGCTCGTTTCGTCGGCCGGAGGCCCGATCTTCACATCAGCCGACCGGCTGATCTTTAGGCAATAGACGATCAGCCGCGCGGCTGATGACATGCCGTCGCAGCGCATCTAACGTCCCGCCCATGCGCGGCCGCCTCTCTGCTCTGCTTCGCCTTCGGCCCGACCCGGTGACGCTCGACCGGCTGCTCGCGTTGCTCTTGCTGCTCGATGCAGGGCTCGAGGCGTTGGTCGGCGAGGACTCGGTTCGCCACGCGGTTGCGCTCGCAGCGGTCGCACCGCTGTTGACCGCGCCGATCGCCGTCCGACGCCGCTACCCGACGCTGGTCGGCGCCGGCATCCCGGTGTTAGGCGTCGTCACTCACGCCTTGTGGGATCCGCAGGCAATCGCGTATCCGATCGCCGAGTTCTGCGCCCTGTACGCGCTTGCGGCGTGGACGACAGCGCACCGCTTCGTGCTGGGAACCGCCGTGTTCGCAGCGGTCGCCCTGATCCCCGTCGGCGGCAGCGTCAAGGGAGGGCTGTCGTTCCTCGCCGTCGTGTTGGTCGTGATGCTCCTCGTGCGCCGCATTCTCGGCGACCGTGAGCGACGGACGGAATTCGCCGAGCGGGAGCGCGATCTTGCGGCACGGGAGGCGGTGGTCGAGGAGCGAGCGCGGATCGCGCGCGAGCTGCACGACGCAATCGCCCACAACGTCTCGATGATCGTCGTCCAAGCCGGCGCGGAGCGACGCGTGCTCGACGCGCAGGCCACCTCGACGCGCGAGGTGCTGCAGACGATCGAGCAGATCGGCCGCGGCGCGCTCACGGAGATGCGTCGCCTCGTCGGGATGCTGCGCAACGGCGACGGCGACCCGCTCGCGCCACAACCCGCACTCGCCGATCTGCCCCGCCTCGTCGCGCAGGTGCGCGAGGCGGGGCTTCCGGTCGAGCTCCATGTGGAAGGGGAGTCGTGCGAGCTGCCGGTCGGGATCGAGTTGTCGGCGTACCGGATCGTGCAGGAGGCGCTGACGAACGCGCTCAAGCACGCGGGCGATGCGCAGGCGACCGTCACGGTCCGGTACGGGCCCGATCAGCTCGATCTCGAAGTTGCGGACAACGGAGCGGGCGCCGCCACGCCGCTTCCGGGCGGTGGCCACGGGCTGGTCGGGATGCGCGAGCGCGTCGCGCTCTACGGAGGCCACCTCGACGCCGGCCGCCGCGACGAGCGCGGCTTTGCCGTGCGAGTCGTACTGCCGATCCGATGACGAGCCTGTTGATCGCAGACGACCAGGCGCTCGTCCGCGTCGGCTTGCGCAAGATCCTGGAGACCGAGCCCGGTCTGGTCGTTGCCGGCGAGGCCGCGGACGGCGAAGACGCGATCATCCAGGCTCGAGCGTTGCAGCCGGATCTCGTGTTGATGGACATCCGCATGCCGGTCCTCGACGGCATCGAGGCGACGCGGCGGATCGTGCGCGATCGGCCCTCGACACGCGTGCTGATCCTGACCACCTTCGGGCTCGACCAGTACGTCTACGACGCCCTCCGCGCAGGCGCCTCCGGCTTCATGCTCAAAGACGCCCCGCCGGAAGAGATCGCCGCCGCCGTCCGGATCGTCGCTGCCGGCGAAGCGCTGCTCGCGCCGGCGGTGACACGCACCGTAATCGAGGAATTCGCCCGCCGCGAGCCGCCGCCTGCGCGACAACCGCCGCCGGCGCTCGACCAGCTGACGCCGCGCGAACGGGAAGTGCTCGAACTGCTCGCCGGCGGCAAATCGAACGCTGAGATCTGTGACCAGTTGGTCGTCAGCGAAGCGACCGCCAAGACGCACGTCGCGCGGGTGCTCCAGAAGCTCGACCTCCGCGACCGCGTCGAAGCCGTCATCTACGCCTACGAAACCGGCCTCGTCGCGCCCGGAGGAAACGTGCACGGCCCGAAGGCCCGGTCATCCCGGGCCGGTGGCAGATAAGGGCGCGCAGGCTTCACCGTCTCGCCTCTTCGGCAGGACTCGCGGCGAACACTTCGAACGGTCGGGCATGGCCGAATTCACGGTCAACCCCCAGCGGGTCGACGCGTACCAGGGCTCGAAGTTCCGGGTCAAATGGGATGGGAAGTACGTCGCAGGCGTCGACTACGTGAGCCGCCTGGCGCGGGCGACCTCCGTCGTCGCGCACCGCGAAGGCGGTGAGCTACGGCGAGAGCGCCTGGCTCCTGGCGTGACGGGCTATGCACCGCTCGTCCTCAGGCGCGGGCGGACGCACGACACCGAGTTCGAGCGGTGGGCGGACAAGGTTTCCGGGTTCATGGCGATGCCGGACAACGGTGAGGAGATGTCCCTCGGCGACTTTCGCAAGGACATCGTCGTCGAGCTCTACAACGAGGCCGGCCAGCAGGTGATGGCATGGAAGGTCTACCGCTGCTGGCCCTCCGAATACGTCGCGATCGACGAGCTCGATGCCGCAGAGAACGCCGTGGCGACCGAGTCTCTCGTCCTCCAGAACGAAGGGTGGGAACGCGACACCTCGGTCAACGAGCCGGTCGAGCCTCGCATCGCGCGGCCGTAAGAACCCAGGGCTCGACGCGGCGCGACCGTCGCGGCGTTTTCAGCTCTTGTCCCGTCGCCTACTGCGATAGCTCTGCATCTTGGAACTGCTGCCACACCACTCCATCTGGCACCAGCGCCGCCGCCGGCCCGGGGAGCGATCGAGGTAGACACGCGAACAGAGGGGCGCCGCGGCGCATTCACGGATCAGCGTTCGGTCTCGATCGGTGAGAAGTTCGACCGCCTCGCGCGCGACCGCAGCCAGCGCGGCCGCGACCGACCCGGTCCACCGCAGCTCGAGGCCGACGCCGGCCTGCGGTGCGAGCGGCTGCTGCACGGCCCGCGCGTTGAGCTCCCTGACGTCCGCAGCGTCGACCGACCTCTCGGCCATGACCGCACGTACCAGGCGGTTGACCGTTTCGCGCAGCTCGCGAGCCGCGGCGAGGTCCTCGCCGCGCGCCCGTTCGTCGGTGCCGAGGCCGGCGATACCCAACCACCGGTCGAGGTCGGCGGGCTCGCGTAGGCACTCCACCGGCTCGCGATGCCGATCGCGAAGCGTGGCGAGCAGATCCAGGGCGCGATGGCCGGAAGCCATGCGGAACGCCCGCTCCTCGGCCGTTGCAGTCCCGCTCCGATCATTGACCTCTGTAGTCATCAGCGTTACTGTATCAACCGGTAACCACGTCAAGGAGGTCGGGATGGATGCTCACGGATTCGCCGTGGACGAGGGCGAGGGCCGATCGGTCTCGCTGCGCGGCACCACGGTGACGTTCAAGGTCGAGAGCCACGCCGCCGGCGGCGCCAGCCTCACGGAGTGGGAGGCGCTGCCCGGGTTCGACACCGGACTCCATGTTCACGAGCGCCTCGAGGAGACCTGGTACGTCCTCGACGGCGAGCTCGAGTTCCGGGTCGGCGACGAGACGATCCATGCCACCGCCGGCTCGACCGTCTTCGTACCGCCGCAGGTGCCGCACGCGTTCGCCAATCGCAGCGGACAGAGCGCGAAGTTCGTAATGACCATGTCGCCGCCCGGCCACGACCGCTACTTCGACGAGCTCGCCCGGCTCCTCGCGGTCGACGGGCCGCCCGATCCCGGCGCGATCGCCGACCTTCGGAAGCGCTACGACACCCGGCAGATCGAGACGCTCAGGGCCGGAAAGGCATAGGCGGGATCGTTCGACGCGTCGCGCGATTGTCCGTATCCGCACGAGCTGGACGCTCGTTGTCTTCTCGTAGCGGGAGGGGCGGGGGCCCTTTGATGCGGCGCGAAGGGAGGTTTCGAGGCGGGAGGCGGTTGCACGGCTCGCGTTCGCGAGCGGTTCGTTTCCTGTCATTTCTCGGTCCAAGGAGAACACGTTGAACAAGCGCGTCTCGTGGGCGCTGGTCGCAGCGCTCGCAGCAGTGGTCGGAGTTCCGTCGGCTTGGGCAGCCGACAATGGCAATGCACCCGCGACCCTGAGCTTCTTCTCGAGCGGCAGCGGGGCACACGCCGGCTGGGTTCACACCGACGACCAGCCTGCGGTCGACACCGACTACTCGCAGGCGATCCAGATCCACACGACCGATGCCGGGTACGCGGGCGTCCTCGTCCACCATGTCTACGGGTGGCCGACGGCGGCGTTCCCGAACTCGTCGTTCGACTTCAAGGCGGCTGTCCCGGGCCCGAGCCTCGGCTCGCCGCGCCTCGTCATCCTGTTCAGCGACGGCGGCAACGCGGTGCTCCGCCCACTGACCTGGACGACGTACTGGCAGAAGGTCGCCGACCCGAACTGGGACAACACCGGCGGTGCATGCGGCTTCGTCTACGAGACCACCTGGAACACGATCAAGGCGTGTCATCTCGGCACGGTCGTCACGAACGAGTACATCACGACCGATCCCGGCCTTCCGAACGACTTCCTGATCGACAACCTCGCGACGGCGGGGAAGACGTTCTCGAACGCGTCGGACAACGGTGACGGCTCGGGCGCCGACGGCGCCGACAACACGACGGCGTTCTACACGCCCGACCTGCTGTCGCTCCTGAGCGGCTCGGTTCTCGGCTGACAGCCCGAGCGGGGGTCGGCCGATCGCCGGCCCCCGCTCGCGCTAGGACAGCGGGACGCCCGGCAGGAACGCGAGGGCCGCGGCCTCACGCTGCATCGGCAGCGTCGCCGGATCGAGGTCGTGCAGGATGGCGTCCGACGGTCGCCAGGCCTCTTCGGCCCAGGCCGCGCCGCCGCACATCGGGCAACGTGAAGGCTCGGTGCGGCGCGAGGCGCCGTACCCGCAGCCGTCACAGCGGAACCGCCGCAGCTCCACCCCCATCCGGGTCGGCGGCGTCGTGAACCAGTTGTGGTGCTGCTGCGCCAATTCGTGACCCCCCAGTCCGAATCGCGGAGACGGGATCATCGCCGAGGAGGTACCCCGGCCGCAAGGCCGGCAATCTCTCTGTGAGCCGATCTGTAGATGCCCGCCGAGCCGCTAGGCGCCGGCGTCGCGGAGCACCCGCCGCTCCTCGGGGGCCTCGTCGCGCTGGCGCAGCAGGAGCCCGCCGACGACGAGCAGCAGGACCTCGACGAGCGTGATCGCAACCCGATTCAACACCGTCGCGCCGAGGGCGGCGCCGTTCGAGGCGATCGCGAGCATCAGCCCGTACATCGACGCCTCGCGCGGCCCGAGGCCGGAGGGCGCGAAGACCGACAGGACGGCCACGATCGCGCCGACCGCCCCGACCCCGCCGAGGAAGACGACGTCGCCGGCCTCGGGGTGTCCGCCGACCGCGCGCAGCAGGAACCACAGGGCGGCCCCGCCGACGACCCAGGTCCCCGAATAGAAGACGAGCAGGAACGCCATCGTCCGCGCCTGCAGCCGCGGCATGCTGCCATGCCCGAACCGGCGGAGGATCTTCGACGCGAGCGGACAGAAGACGCGCGGGTGCAGGAGCACGGCCACCACGACCGCGAACACGATCAGCGGCGCGAGGGGCGCGTCGACGCCGTCCACCCAGGTCAGCGAGACGACGAAGACGATCACGCCGGCAACGGCCGAGATTCCGGCCTCGATCAGCATCGACATCGTCACGAGCGCTCCGTCTGTGATCCCCGCGCGCCGGGCGGCGACCACGCGCGCGGCCGGCGTCCACACGCCGCCGGGCACGTACTTCGCGAGCATCGAGACCATCTCGGCGCGCAGCGCGCCGACGTAGGAGATCTGATGCCCCCAGTCCGAGAGGATCCGCATCCACCCGAACACGAACAGCAGGTAATAGGCCGCCAGGAAGCCGCAGCCGATCCCGAACTCGACGAGGTTCGCGTTCCGGAGGTCGTCGCCGGCCGCATGGAACGAGCCGCGCATCGCCCAGCCGACGGCGCCGAAGAAGACCGCCAGCACGGCGAGCTGCACGGCGACGAACGCCCGCGGGTGCTCCTTCGGGAAGGAGCCGATTCGGCGGAGGACTTTCACCCGCTCATGGTACGCCGGTAGATTCGATCCGTGGAGTCGACGCTCCCCTACGCGTGGTACAGCGACCCCGAGATCCTCCGTCGGGAGCAGGAGCGCGTCTTCCTCGGCACGTGGCAGTACGTCGGTCACCTCGGCGAGCTCCCCGGCTCCGGCACGTACTTCACGAGCCGCGCCGGCCGCACGCCGATCGTCGTCACCCGCGCCCGCGACGGCGAGTTGCGCGCGTTCCTCAACGTCTGCCGCCATCGCGGCTTCCCCGTCGCGCAGGGCGCCGGGCTGCGCGAGACGATCCAGTGCCCGTACCACGCGTGGACGTACGGCCTCGACGGCTCGCTGCGCGCGGCGCCGCGCTCGGAGGAGGAGCCGGACTTCCCGAAGGACGAGCTCGGCCTCTGCTCGATCCAAGTCGACACGTGGGGCCCGTTCGTCTTCGCGAACACCTCGCGTGACGCGGAGCCGCTCGCCGACGCGCTCGGCTCGATGCCGGCGCAGGTCGCCGAGCTCGGGCTCGACGTCGATTCGCTCGTCCACTACACGCGGTGGGAGGCGGAGATCGACGCGAACTGGAAGATCGTCTGCGAGAACTTCCTCGAGTGCTACCACTGCCAGGTCGCGCACCCGCAGCTCGCCGAGGTGCTCGACGTCTCGGCGGAGGCATATGCGCTTGCGACCGACGGCCGCCTCTCGAGCCAGAACGGCCCGGTCAACGAGAAATATGGTCGCGATTCCGGCCGCGACCGGATGGACCTGGACGGCGAGCTGCCGCGCGGCCAGTTCCACTTCCTCTGGCCGAACCTGACCGTCAACATCTTCCCCGGCCGGCCGAACATCTCGATCGGGCCGGTCGCGCCGCTCACCCCCGACCGGACGTATCGCTTCCTCGACTACTTCTTCGCCGCCGACGTCGGCCAGGCGTGGATCGACGACCTGATGTCCCTCGACGACCAGGTCGGCAAGGAGGATCGGGAGCTCGTCGAATCTGTACACCGCGGCATGGCCGGTGGCGGCGTCGAGCACGGATTCCTGATGGGCCACAGCGAACAGCTGATCGGGCATTTCCAGCAGCTGACCCGCGCGGCGCTAGAAGCCTGAGCCGGACCGCGATACGCTTTTCGCGATCCCAGGTCCAAACTCACAGGAGGGCTCCTCGTGAAGCGTTTCATCCCGCTCCTCGCCGTCGCGGCGCTCGTCGCCGTGCCGGCGGCGTCGGCGCGGCATGCAGCAGCGCCGACCATCCAGTCCGGCAAGCTCGTCGTCGCGTACGGCGACCCGAACCCGGGCTTCGTCGACGGCAGCGTCCGCGGCAGCAAGTTCATCAACCCGAAGGGCTACGAGGTCGACCTCGCAAAGGCGGTCGCCAAGAAGCTCGGTCTCACGCCCGTGTGGATGTACTTCCCCTGGACCGGCCTCTTCGCGCCGGGCACGAAGAAGTTCGACGTCTCGTTCCAGGAAGCGACGATCACCGCGCAGCGCAAGCGGACCGTCGACTTCACGACGTCGTACCTCAACGCGAACCAGGGCGTGCTGCTCTCGAAGCAGGCGCCGGTGCCGCACAGCATCGCCGACCTGAAGAAGCTGCAGACCTGCGCGCAGGCCGACACCACGGGCCTCGACTACATCAACAACCAGCTCAAGCCGTCGAAGAAGCCGCTCGTCTATCCGACGACAACCGCGCTCTACCAGTCGGCGCAGCTCAACCGGTGCCAGGCCGTCATCCTCGACGTGCCGCTCGTGTCGCTCGAGGCGAAGTCGAAGCCCGGCGCGTTCGGGCCGGTCGCCGGCCAGATCGTCACGCACGAGCAGTACGGCGCCGTGCTGCAGAAGGGCTCGAAGCTGACGCCCGTGATCGACAACGTCATGAAGCAGCTGACGAAGAACGGGACGATCGGCAAGCTCCAGAAGAAGTGGTTCAACATCAACTTCGCGAAGGTGCCCGTCCTCAAGTAGCCATCGATGCACGCGTTCCGCCAGGTCATCCACGCGTTCTTCAACCCGCACAGCTACACGCTGGCGATCCCGGACGTGTGGGCCGGCTTCCAGGTGAACCTCAAGATGATGGGGATCGCCGAGGTGCTCGTCCTGGTGTTCGCGCTCAGCATCGCGATCGTCCGCGGTCTCCCGGGGCCCGCAGCCAAGCCGCTGCGGGCCTTGGCGATCGCCTACACCGACTTCTTTCGCGGCACGCCGATCATCGTCGTGTCGTTCCTGATCGGATTCGGGCTGCCCGGCCTGCAACTCGCAGGCATCTCGAACCAGTCGAACATGGTGTACGGCGTGATCACGCTCACGCTCGTCTACACCGCCTACGTCACCGAGGTCTACCGCGCCGGCATCGAGTCGGTGCACGCGAGCCAGCGCTCGGCCGCGCGCTCGCTCGGCCTCTCGTACTTCCAGTCGATGCGCTACGTCGTGATCCCGCAGGCGGTGCGACGCGTCATTCCGCCGCTCCTCAACGACTTCATCGGGCTGCAGAAGGACACCGCGATCGTCAGCGTCATCGGCGTCAGCGAGGCGGCGCTGACCGCCCAGCAGTTCTCGAACCGGAACGGCGACTTCCCGTCGTACGTCGTCGCGGCCGTGTTCTTCGTCCTGATCACGATTCCCCTCGCGCGCTTCACCGACCACCTGGTGCAGGAGCGCGAGCGGAAAGAACGCGCCCAGGCCTTTTGAGCGTCGCCGCGAACGGCAACGGCGGCGCGTTCGTCCAGATTCGCGACGTCTCGAAATGGTTCGGCGAGCTGCAGGTGCTCGACAAGATCACGCTCGACGTCCCCGAGCACGACGTCGTCTGCCTGATCGGCGCCTCCGGCTCCGGCAAGTCGACGCTGCTGCGGTGCCTCAACCTGCTCGAGCAGGTGAACGAGGGCGAGATCGTCGTCGACGGCGTGCGGCTCACCCACGAGAAGATCGACGTCAACGAGCTGCGCCGCAAGATCGGCATTGTCTTCCAGGCGTACAACCTGTTCCCGCACATGACCGTGCTGCAGAACGTGATGCTCGCACCGCGCAAGGCGCTCGGGATCTCACGCGACGAGGCGGAGGAGCGGGCGCGGCCGCTGCTCCGGCGCATCGGGCTCGAGGCGAAGGCGGACGAGTACCCCGACCGGCTCTCCGGCGGGCAGCAGCAGCGCGTCGCGATCGTGCGCGCGCTCGCGATGCAGCCGAAGCTGATGCTGCTGGACGAGATCACGAGCGCGCTCGACCCGCAGCTCGTGTCCGACGTGCTCGACCTCGTGCGCGAGCTCGCCGACAGCGGCATGACGATGATCCTCGCGACGCACGAGATGGGCTTCGCCCGCGAGGTCGCCGACAAGATCTGCTTCCTCGACGGCGGCTGCATCCTCGAGGAGGGGCCGCCCGAGCAGATCTTCCGCGATCCGCGCGAGCCCCGGACGCGGCAGTTCCTCGCGCGCGTGCTCGAGGCGGAGCGGATGTCGTGAGGCTGCCTGCGTCCCGCGGCCGCGGTCCGTGGGCGATCGCGTCGTTCATCGCGATCCCGCTCTTCTTCGAGTCGCTGATGGCGTCGACGCTCGCGCAGGAGAAGCCGCGGATCATCCAGTGGAACGGCGCCCACAAGCTGATCACGATGTGGCACGCGCCCACCGCCGGCACGGAGGCGCGCATCTGGCTGTGGGCGCTCGTGCCGCCGCTCCTGCTGTCGCTCGTCGGGTACCTCTGCATGCGGATCAAGTACGGCTGGTACATCGCGTGCGCGGCCGGGATCGTGATCGCGCTCGCCGTCGTCCACAAGCTCGACACGTGGGCGCGCCACCACACGCACCGCTTCTCGATCGGCGTCGACCTCATCCCCGCGTCGAACCTCCAGTCCAACCAGTACAACCCGGGCGAGTGGGAGAAGCTGGCGCACGACACGGCGCTCAGCCTCTCCCACTGGACGATCGGGCTCGCCGCTGTGTCGATCTTCGTGATGGTCGCGCTGTACATCCGGCGCCGGTTCTTCTCGCGCCGGCCGCTGTTCGCCGACGACGGTGCGATCCACGAGGGCGTGCACGCGCCCGACGCCACGCTGCCTGCGGAATAGGCCGAAGCGTTGCTATCGTTAACCCCGTTAACGATATGCCGGAGACGAAGCTCGATACGGTCGCGGTTGCAGACAGGCTGAGACCTGTCCTCCTGCGTGTCGGCCGGGAGCTGCGCCGCGAGGCGCGCCGGGTCGGGATCTCGCCCGAGCAGGTGTCGCTCCTCGTCGCGATCAAGTACGCGCCCGGGAGCGGCATCCGCGAGCTCGCGACGCGCGAGCGCGTCTCGGCGCCGGCGATGTCGAACCACGTCGACCGCCTCGAGCGCGACGGCCTCGTCCAGCGCACCCCGAGCCCGAGCGACCGCCGCCGCGTCGGCCTCACGCTGACCGACGACGGCCAGCGAGTGCTCCGGAGGGTGCGGTCGCAGCGCACCGCCTGGCTGGCGACCCGGCTCAAGGACCTGTCGCCCGAGCAGCTCGCCGCGATCGACGCGGCGATCGAGCCGCTGTCGGAGCTGCTGCCGTGAGCAAGACGTTCTCGAGCCTCCGCTATCGCAACTACCGGCTCTTCTTCGCCGGGCAGATCGTCTCGCAGACCGGCTCGTGGATGCAGCGCATCGCCATGGGCTGGTTCGTGCTGCAGATCACCCACTCCGCGTTCTCGGTCGGGATCATGGCGGCGGCGTCGTTCCTGCCGTTCACGCTGTTCGGGCTCTTCGCAGGCGTGATCGCCGACCGCGTCGACGCACGCAAGCTCGTGATCGGGACGCAGGCGGCGCAGCTCGTCATCGCCGCGGCGCTCGCATGGATCGCGCTCGGCGGCTTCGCGCAGGCGTGGATGCTGTACGTGATCGGCTTCGTCAGCGGACTGGTCCTCGTGCTCGACGTGCCGTCCAGGCAGCAGCTCACCTACCGCATGGTCGGTCGCGAGGTCCTGCCGAACGCGATCGCGCTCAACACGTCGCTCTTCAACGCGTCGCGGATCTTCGGGCCGTCGGTCGCCGGCATGGTCTACGGCTTCACGGGCCCGGGTGTCTGCTTCCTCGTCAACGCGATCAGCTTTCTCGCCGTCCTGCTCGGCCTCTTCGCGATGCGCACGCGCGAGTTCTTCCCCATCGAGCGCTTCGCCCGCCCGCAGTTCCTGCGCGGGACCCGCGAGGGAATGTCGCACGTCCTCAAGGACAAGCGGATGCTGTCGGTGCTCGCGCTGACCTTCTTCCTCAGCACGTTCGCGTTCAACTTCAACGTCACGCTGCCGGTGCTCGCCTACAAGACGCTGCACGCGCCGGTGATCGTGTATTCGCTCCTGTCGTCGCTGTTCGGCGCCGGCGCGCTCGTCGGCGCGCTCGTCGCGGCCTCGCTCGGACGGACGTCGACGAAGGTGATGCTGACCGGAGCCGCGGTCTTCACCGGCGCCGAGCTCGCGCTCGCCCCCGTCCACACCGCCTGGATCGCGGGGACGCTGCTGTTCGTGATCGGCGCCGGCTTCACGTCCTGGTCGGCGAACTCGAACGCGTCGATGCAGCTCGCCGCGCCCGACCACCTGCGCGGACGGATCATCGGGATCTACTTCTACGCGTTCAACGGCACCGCCTCGATCGCCGGGTTCTTCGTCGGCTGGCTGTGCGCGCAGGGCGGCACGGAGCTGGCGTTCGCCGTCGCCGGCATCGTCGGCCTGGGCGCGACGTTCGTCTCGATGTTCACGCTGCGCGGGACGCGGCCGTCGCCCGTGCCGCTGCAGCGACCGCTCAGGCCCGAGCGCCGGGCCGCTTAGGAACCGCCGACGGTGAGCGTGACCTGCGTGTACGCGGGCGCGCTGCCCGTCGCCGACTGCGCGAGCACGACGCCCGGCTTCCCCTGTTTGTAGGCGGTCTTGAACGTCAGCTTCGCGTTCGCGAGTGCCGCGCGCGCGTCGGAGGCGCTCTCGCCGACGACGTTCGGGATCTGCACGGTCGGCGGGCTCGAGCCGGTGACGACGTCGAGCGTGACCGTTGCGCCGGCGTTCGCCTGCCCGCCGCCGGCCGGATTCTGCTGCGTCACCGACCCGGCTGTGCCGCTCCCCTGAGCGGGATCCGTTTCGGGGACGAGGCCCGCCGCCTCGACCTGTCCCGCGGCCGACGCCTCGTCCTGTCCGGTGACATCGGGCACCTGGGTCGTTGCCGCCGGAGCCGCGGTCGTGGTGGCGGTCGTCGTGGTCGCGTTCGACGGGGCCTGCACGGTCGTCGTGCCGGCGGCGGGCAACGCCCGGCCGTTCGACACGCGGACGGTCACGGTCGCACCCTTCGGGAGCTGCGAACCACCGCCGGGCGACTGGGCCGCGACAGTCCCGCGCGGCTGCTTCGCCGGCTCGCGGACGGCACGGACGTCGTAGCCTGCGGCGTTCAGCTTCGTAATCGCCTGCTGCTGCTGCAGGCCGACGACCGCCGGCACCGTCCGCTTCGTGCCGCCGCTGTCGCGGAAGACGAAGAGCCAGACGAGCAGCGCTGCGACCGCGAGCAGCCCGAGCGCGGCGAGCCACGGCCAGACGTCGTCGAGAAGCGCACGCGGCGGCGGTCCGGTCGGCGGCGGCGGCGTCTCCTCCACCTCGACCGTCCGGAACGACTGCGTGTCGTCGCGGTCGCTCACGAACTCTTCGTTCCCACGCAAGATTCCTTCACACCCGGCATCTCAACTGTCGGGTCGGGCGGTGGGCCGCAGCCCGCCCGGCCCACCTTCAGGCAAGTGCCGCGAGCACGCGCTCCTGCTCGCGCTCGAGATCTTCGACCTGCTTCGCCGTCAGCGGCCGGAACGGCTCGACGGAGATCTGCTCGCCCTTTCGCGACCATGTGCCGGCGACGAGGCCGTCGACGAGCAGCGTCGGGTTCGGCCCCGCTCCCTTCAGGAAGATCCGCTCGCGCTGCTCGGGAATGAGCCGGTCACGCGGGTGGCAGGCGATCACGTAGACGTCGTAGCGACCGAGCAGACGGACACCGCGTGGCCGGCCGGCCGGGAAGTCGCCTGCGTCCGGCAGCTCGATCCCCGCGGGGAGCGGCGCGGCGAGCCAGTGCTCGAGCTCGGGCCGCTCGACCGGGCCGTACGTCGCCACGTAGCGGTCGACGAGCTGCTGCACGGCGTCGAGACGGTCGACGTGCCGGAAGCCGGGGAGCCATACGTCCGCCCGGACGAACGTCACGCGCCGACCGCGCGGCGGCCCGTGACAGAACGAGTCGTTCGCCGGCGACAGCAGGTGGCCCCACGAGTCCTCGGCTATCCGCTTCCCGAAGGCGCCGCCGACGGCACGACCGATCTCCTCGCGCGTCTTCGGCTCGTCGAGCACGCCGAGCACCGCCTCGCGCAGCCGCTCGCCGTCGGCCGGCGTCAGCTCCTGCCACGCGAGCCACTGCTGCGTCCGCCAGCGCGGCTCGTAGGCCGACTTCCAGAGCGCGAAGTCCTCCGGCGTCTGCAGATGAAGCGTGCCGCGGATCGTGTTGCCCTTGACGAGGGCGCGTTGCCGCCAGAGCAGGTCGTCGACGGTCGCGCGGGTCACGCCCTCGACGCGCGCGGACAGCGCGAGGATCGCGCCGGTCGTCAGCTGTGCGTGCACGCCGAGGATATCCCGGGTCACGTCGAGCACCCGGGCGGAGGGCGCCGGCTCGTCGAGATGGCTGCGCGCCAGGCGCCGCGCGTCGATTCGCTCCCACG
>JAICLU010000202.1 GCA_025925195.1 Thermoleophilia bacterium | reverse complement strand
TAGCGGCGGACCTTCAGCGTCGCGAGACCGGTCGGAACCGAATCGCCGAGCTGCGACGGCCACGAGGAGAGATCGAGGCGGCTGCCGGGACGGGCCGCGAAGCTCGAGAACGCCTCCCGCTGGTTCTCCCAGAACGTCAGCGTCCGTCCGCGGGCCGATCCCGGCAGCGTCATCGAGAAGGCGCCGCCCGCGCTCGGCCACGTCTCGGAGAGCGGCTTGACGACCCTGCCGCCCGCCGTGACGCCGACGACGAGGCCGCTGTACACGGCACCTGCGTACGACGTCGGCTGCTGGATCGTGTACGAGGTCCCACCGCCGAGGTGGATGTTCATCGTCGCGCTCTTCAGCCGCGCGAAGCCGACGATCGTGCCGAGTGTCCCGCCGTACGACGTGTTGCCGAGCGCGACTCCGACGCTGAGCTGCACGGGGTTCGCGTCCGTCTCGTCCGAGGCCGCGAAGAACGACGTGTAATGGCCGTTGGCGTCGGTCGCGGACGAATGCGTCCAGAAGTCGCGGTCCTGGGTGCGCGTGATCACGACCGCGCCCTGCACGGGCTTGCCCGACGCGTCGGTGATCGTCCCCGAGAGCCGATACGTCAGCAGCCGAACCGGCGGCGGCGCGTTCCCGTGACTGTCGACGACGCGGCCACTGATGACGACCTTTCCGCCCGACACGTGCGCGTGCAGCCCGGCGAGCCGGTAGCCGACGCTCAAGCCGGCGTGCGCGCCCGCGACCGCGGCCCGTCCGCCCGCCGAAAGTGCCTTGCCACCCACCGTCGCGCCGCGCAGAGACGCGATGCGGATCGAGCGCCGGGCCGGGATGGTGACGTCGGTGTCGAAGCCGAAGCTGCCGTCCTTCGCCGTCGCGCGCGGCACGCGGTACCCGTCGACCGCGACGTGCGCCCCGGCCACCGGCTTCCCGTTCCAGAGCACGCGGCCGGTCACCGTCTGGACGTTCGACGAGTTCGCGAGCCACGGCCGCACGACGAGCGGCTTCTGCACGACGATCCGTCCTCGCCCGGTTGCCGCCGTCCTCACCGACCGCCCTGCACGCGCAGGCGTCTCGCTCCGCTCGAGCCGCCGTACGACGAGCGGATGCGGCGATTCGGTCTGCGACGCTCCGAGCGTGAAGACCTGCAGCTGCGTGGCCGTGCCGCCGTTCGACGAGGTGGGCGTCCCACCGACCGTGATCGCGACGTACTCCTTGCCGCCGACCGAGAAGATCGAGGGCCCGGCCGCGATCTGGTGGCCCGTCTGGAAGGTCCAGAGGACCTTCCCCGACTTGAGGTTGAACGCGCGGAGGACGCCGTCGCCCCCGCCGGCGAAGCCCAGGCCGCTGTCGGTCGTCGTGACGCCGCCACGCTCCGGCTCCGGCGTCGTGATCTTCCACACCTGCCGGCCGCTCGACACGTCGATCGCGCTGATCGAGCCGTGGTCGTGCCAGCCCGGGAGCTGCGTCCCGAAGTTGCCGTTCTGCAGTCCGAGGAAGACGTCGCCGAGCGTGAACTTCCGCTTCTTCTGCGTCGGCGTCAGCGCCGACTGCACGTCGACGGCCGCGGTCTCGGACGCCGCGTTGAAGATGTAGTTCGTGTGCGGGTCGTACGACGCGGGCGAGTAGTTGACACCGCCGAGCGAGCTGGGATAGACGGCGACGGACTTGCCCGGCTGCAGGCGCGGGTGCTCGACCCGGTCGATCACTTTGATGCGCTGGTAGATCGGACGGCCCGAGGCGGCGTCGTAGGCGAACCAGTAGCCCTCCATCGTGGCGACCGACACGATGTGCTGGCTGTGGCCTCCGACCTTGCCCGTGTAGACGAGCGGCGGCTGCGCCGTGTCGTACGACCACTCGTTGAACGCCATCTGCTGCTGCCACCACTTCATCCGGCCGGTCACGAGGTTGACGGCGATCAGCGAGTCGGCCCGGGGGTTGCTCCCGGGCCGGATCGACGGGAAGTAGAGCGGCGTCGCCGAGCCGGTGCCGAAGTAGAGCGTGTTGCTCGCGGGATCGACGGTGACCGGCGTCCAGACCACGCCGCCGCCGGCGAGCGTCGACCCGCGGCGCCATTCGGTGCCGGCGGGCGGGATCGTCCAGAACGGGTTCGGCCAGGCGGGGCTGAGGTCGTTCGTCCTGTACGCCATGACGAAGCCGCGCACGCCGTACTCCGAGCCGGCCGCGCCGAGGATCAGCCGGTGGTCGGCGCAGATCGGCGCGCTCGTCTCCGAGTAGCCCGCGTTCGCCGAGGCGCCGGGGACTGCCTTCGCGATCGCCACCCGCCGCTGCAGGTGCCCGTTCGCCGCGTTGAGCTGCACGATCGTCATGTCGAGCGTCAATACGAACACGTGGCCGTCGCAGAGCGCGACACCGCGATTGGCGACGATGCCGAAGTTCTTGAAGACGGCCACTTCCTGCGGCGTCCAGCGCCACTTCACCTGTCCGCTGGTGGCATTGAGCGCCCAGACGTTGCCGTCGTTCGTCGTCATGTACAGCGTGCCGTTCGCGACGACGGGATACGACTGCTCGCCGCGGCGGACGGTCGGGTCGATCTTCTGGAAGTCGACGGTGTAGAGGCGGCCCAGCTGGTCGACGTTGCCCGGCGTGATCTGGGTGAGCGGCGAGTGGCGCAGCTCGTCCGGGGTGTTGCCGAAGCCGCCCCAGCCGACGTTCGCAGTCGCCGCCCGGTCGCCTGCGGCAGCCGACGCGAGCACCGTTGCGAGTGCGAGCGCGGCGCCGACCAGGAAAAACGCTCGCAGGAGCTTGCGGACGGTCACGGGACGGTTGATTGTACGGCTCGCCTCACCTCCCGGAACGGGACGAGGGCGAGCACGAGCAGCAGGAGGGCCACCGCGGCGAGGTACGGCGCAAGTGCGGTACGTGTGGGCGTCGCCGCCGGCTCGGCCGTCGTCGGCCCGGAGCCTGCGGCGCGGCGAAGATACGACGCTGCGTCGCCGAGCTGGGACTCGTCGAAGGCGCGACCGCCGAGGGCGCTCGCGACGCCCTC
>JAICLU010000055.1 GCA_025925195.1 Thermoleophilia bacterium | reverse complement strand
GTCACGACCGCCGTCGCGAACGGCGACCTCTCGAAGAAGATCACCGTCGACGTCAAGGGCGAGGTGCTCGAGCTGAAGGAGACCATCAACACGATGGTCGACCAGCTGCGCGCGTTCTCGGCCGAGGTGACGCGCGTCGCGCGCGAGGTCGGCACCGACGGCAAGCTCGGTGGCCAGGCGTCGGTCGAGGGCGCCAGCGGCGTCTGGCGCGACCTCACCGACAACGTCAACTTCATGGCCTCGTCGCTGTCGGAGCAGGTGCGAAACATCGCGCAGGTCACGACCGCGGTCGCGAACGGCGACCTGTCGAAGAAGATCACGGTCGACGTCAAGGGCGAGATCGCCGAGCTGAAGGACACGATCAACACGATGGTCGACCAGCTCTCCTCGTTCGCCGACGAGGTGACGCGCGTCGCGCGCGAAGTCGGCACCGAGGGCAAGCTCGGCGGCCAGGCGAACGTCAAGGGCGTCAGCGGCACCTGGAAGGACCTCACCGACTCGGTGAACGGCCTCGCCGACAACCTGACGAACCAGGTGCGGAACATCGCCGACGTGACGACGGCCGTCGCGCAGGGCGACCTGTCGAAGAAGGTGACCGTCGAGGTCCGCGGCGAGGTCCTGCAGCTGAAGAACACGATCAACACGATGGTCGACCAGCTCTCCTCGTTCGCCGACGAGCTGACACGCGTCGCGCGCGAAGTCGGCACCGAGGGCAAGCTCGGCGGCCAGGCGCAGGTCGAGGGCGTCAGCGGCGTCTGGCGCGGGCTGACCGAGAACGTGAACACGCTCGCCGCGACGCTGACGACGCAGCTGCGCTCGATCGCAGAGGTATCGACCGCCGTCACCCAGGGCGACCTGACGCGCTCGATCGCCGTCGAGGCGGAAGGCGAGATCGATCAGCTGAAGCAGAACATCAACCAGATGATCTCCAACCTGCGCACGACGACCGAGCGGAACGCGGAGCAGGACTGGCTGAACTCGAACCTCGCCCGCTTCTCCGGCCTGATGCAGGGCCAGCGCGACCTGCAGGCGGTGTCGCGCCTGATCATGTCGGAGCTGACGCCGCTCGTCGGAGCAGGCTACGGGGCGTTCTTCCTCATGGACGAGACCGATCCCGAGCAGACGGCGTACCAGTTGCTCGCGAGCTACGGCTACAAGACGCGGAAGAAGGTCGCGAACCGCTTCAAGCTCGGCGAGTCGCTCGTCGGGCAGGCGGCGCTCGAGAAGCAGTCGATCCTCATCACCGAGCCGCCGGCGGACTACATCCGCGTCGCGTCCGGCCTCGGCGAGGCGGCGCCGCGCAACATCATCGTCATGCCGGTCCTCTTCGAAGACCAGGTGATGGCGGTCGTCGAGCTCGGATCGTTCACGCCGTTCACCGAGGTTCAGCGGGCCTTCCTCGAGAGCCTCGGCGAGACGATCGGCATCGTCATCAACACGATCCAGGCGACGATGCGCACCGAGGACTTGCTGCGCAACTCGCAGGCACTGACCATGGAGCTGCAGGAGCGCTCGGAAGAGCTGCAGGCGCAGCAGGAGGAGCTGAAGCACGCGAATACCGAGCTCGAGCAGCAGGCGCAGACGCTGAAGGCCTCGGAGGAGCTGCTGCAGACGCAACAGGAGGAGCTGCAGCAGACGAACGAGGAGCTCGAGGAGAAGGCGCAACTGCTCGCCGAGCAGAACCGCCGTATCGAGATCAAGAACCGCGAGATCGAGCTGGCGCGGACAGCGCTGCAGGAGCGCGCCGAGCAGCTCGCGATCTCGTCGAAGTACAAGAGCGAGTTCCTTGCCAACATGAGCCACGAGCTGCGGACGCCGCTCAACTCGCTGCTGATCCTCGCGAAGCTGCTGGCGGAGAACACGGAGGGCAACCTCACCGACAAGCAGATCGAGTTCGCCTCGACGATCCACCACGCCGGCACCGACCTGCTCGACCTGATCAACGACATCCTCGACCTGTCGAAGGTGGAAGCCGGGAAGATGGACGTCAACGTCGGCGACGTGACGCTCGCCGACGTGCGCGAGTACGCGGAGCGCGCATTCCAGCCGCTCGCCGCCGACAAGGGGCTCGCACTCTCGGTCGAGATCGTCGGAGCGTCGGTGCCGCCGACGATCTTCACCGACGAGCAGCGGCTTCAGCAGGTGCTCAAGAACCTCCTGTCGAACGCCGTCAAGTTCACAGACGAGGGCAGCGTGACGATGCGCATCGAGACCGTTGCCGACTCGACGCAGTTCGCATCGCCGAGCCTCTCGCAGGCCGACACGGTCGTCGCCTTCTCGGTGATCGACACGGGCATCGGCATTCCGGAGGACAAGCTGCGCCTCATCTTCGAGTCGTTCCAGCAGGCCGACGGGACGACGTCGCGCAAGTACGGCGGCACGGGTCTCGGCCTCTCGATCAGCCGTGAGATCGCACGGCTGCTCGGCGGCGAGATCCGGGTCACGTCGGAGCCGGGCAAGGGCAGCACCTTCACGCTGTTCCTGCCGGCGACGTACGTCGCAGTCGAGTCGACCGCGACGGAGGCCGGGATGCACGAGCTCGAGGGCCGCCTCGACTCGCTGATGATCGACGGCCGGGCGCTCCTCGCCGAGGGAACCGCGCTGCTCGAGACGACGCAGCCCGAGGCGCCGCCGGAGCTCGAGCTCGACCCGACGCTGCTGCTGCCGAGCGAGGTGGAGGACGACCGCGAGGACGTACAGACCGGTGACCGCGTGGTGCTGGTCGTCGAGGACGACCCGATATTCGCGAGGACCGTGCTCGACGTCGCACGGACGCGCGGCTTCAAGGGCCTCGTCGCGCTCCGCGGCGACGCCGGGCTCGCGCTCGCGCACGAGTTCAAGCCGGACGCGATCGTGCTCGACATGGAGCTGCCCGTGATGGACGGCTGGACGGTGCTCGACCACCTGAAGCACCATCCCGCGACGCGCCACATCCCGGTGCACATCGTGTCGGCCGGCGACAGCGGCACCGGTGCGCTGCGCGCCGGTGCGGTGCAGTTCCTGCAGAAGCCGCTCGACAAGGATCGCCTCGACGGGATGCTCGAGCGGATCTCGACGTTCATCGACAAGAGCGTCCGCTCGCTGCTCGTCGTCGAGGACGACGATGACCAGCGCAACGCGATCGTCGAGCTCGTCGGCTCCGGCGACGACGTCGAGGTCACGGCCGTCGGCTCGAGCGACGAGGCGCTCGCCCTGCTCGCCGAGCGCCAGTTCGACTGCATGGTGCTCGATCTGAAGTTGCCGGAGACGAGCGGCTTCAAGCTGCTCGAGCAGCTGAAGAAGGACGAGCGGAACTCCCAGCTGCCGGTGATCGTCTATACCGGCAAGGAGCTGACCCGCCGCGAGGAGACACGCCTCAAGAAGTACGCCGAGACGATCATCGTCAAGGATGCCCGCTCGCCCGAGCGGCTGCTCGACGAGACGTCGCTCTTCCTGCACCGTGTCGAGGCGCGCCTGCCACAGGCGAAGCGCCGGATGCTCGAGCAGCTGCACAGCGCCGAAGAGGTGTTCAAGGGCAAGAAGGTGCTGATCGTCGACGACGACGTCCGCAATGTGTTCGCGCTCACCTCGGTGCTCGAGGCGAACGGCATGGAGGTGCTGTTCGCGGAGAACGGCCGCGACGGGATCGAGACGCTCCGGGAGAACCCGGACGTCGACCTCGTCCTGATGGACATCATGATGCCCGAGATGGACGGCTACGAGACGATGCAGGCCGTCCGCAGCATCCCGGAGTTCAAGCAGCTGCCGATCATCTCGCTGACCGCAAAGGCGATGAAGGGCGACCGTGAGAAGTCGATCGCGTCAGGCGCCTCCGACTACATCACGAAGCCCGTCGACACGGACCAGCTGATGTCCCTGATGCGGGTGTGGCTCTACCACTAACGGAGACCGCTGCGCCGCCGCCGGAAGATCCCGAGCTCGAGCAGCTCGAGATCGACCTGCTGCTCGAGGCCGTCTACCGGCGGTACGGCTTCGACTTCCGGCAGTACGCAGTCGCGTCGCTCAAGCGCAGGCTCTGGCGGCGACTCGCCGCCGAGCGTGTCGGCACGATCTCCGAGCTGCAGGCCCGGCTGCTGCACGACCCGCGCTGCATGGAGCGGCTGCTGCTCGACCTGTCGATCAACGTGACGTCGATGTTCCGCGACCCGACGTTCTACCTCGCGTTCCGAGAGAAGGTCGTGCCCCTGCTGCGCACCTATCCGTTCACGCGCATCTGGTGCGCCGGCTGCTCGACGGGCGAGGAGGTCTACTCGCTCGCGATCCTGCTCGAGGAGGAGGGTGTGTACGAGCGGACGCGCATCTACGCGACCGACATCAACGAGAACGTGCTGACGACGGCCCGCGAGGGGGTGTTCCCGCTCGCGTCAATGCAGCAGTACACCGAGAACTACATCCGCAGCGGGGGGAAGCACGACTTCTCGCGCTACTACGTCGCCGCGTACGACGGCGCGCAGTTCCCGCACTCGCTCACGGAGAACGTCGTCTTCGCGCAGCACAACCTCGCGATGGACCGATCCTTCAACGACTTCAACGTCATCATCTGCCGGAACGTGATGATCTACTTCGACAGGGCGCTGCAAGACCGCGTGCACGGACTCTTCCACGACAGCCTCGAGATGTTCGGCATCCTGGCGCTCGGCCACAAGGAGTCGCTCGCGTTCACGTCCCACGCGGGCTCGTACGACGAGATCGACCCGGCAGAGCGGATCTACCGGAAGATTCGGTGAGGTGTACGACGTCATCGTGATCGGGACTTCATGGGGAGGCTTGGACGCCGTCAGCCGGTTGCTGGACGGCCTCGACGACGCCGTCCGCCAGCCGATCGTGGTCGTCCAGCACCGGTCGGTCGAGTCGCAGGAGGGTGCCCTGGCGCGGATTCTCGGCGATCACACGAGCCGCACGGTCTGCGATCCCGACGACAAGACGGAGATCGAGCCGTATCACGTCTACCTCGGCCCGCCCGACTACCACGTCCTCGTCGAGGAAGGCCACATCGCGCTCTCGACCGATGACGTGGTCGAGTATGCCCGACCGTCGATCGACGTCCTGTTCGAGAGCGCAGCCGACGCGTACGGCGATCGCGCGATCGGCATCGTCTTGACCGGCGCGAACCACGACGGCGCAAGGGGCCTGGCGCGGATCAAGCAGCGCGGCGGCGTCGCGATCGTGCAGGAGCCGGAGACATCGACCCGCCGGGCGATGCCCGACGCGGCCATCGCGGCCACCGACGCGGACGCGATCCTGCCGCTCGACGAGATACCGAAGTTCCTCTACGGGTTGTGCACATGACGGCCGTCTCTCCGTCGAGCCTGCACGGGCAACGCGCCGCGGTCCTGCTCGTCGACGACCGGCGAGAGAACCTGCTCGCACTGCAGGCGATCCTCGAGCCGCTCGGGCTGATCACGGCGTCCGTCACCTCGGGCACGGACGCGCTGAAGGAGCTGCTGCTCGGCGACTTCGCATGCATCCTCCTCGACGTCCAGATGCCGGGCATCGACGGCTTCGAGCTGGCCGAGCTGATCAAGCAGCGCGAGCGCTCGGCCCATATCCCGATCCTGTTCCTCACGGCCCTCTCGCAGGAGGAGCGCCACGTCTTCCGCGGCTACTCCGCCGGCGCAGTCGACTACATGTTCAAGCCGGTCGACCCCGACGTCCTCCGCTCGAAGGTCTCGGTGTTCGTCGAGCTGTGGGAGAAGAACCGCCAGCTCACCGAGCAGGCGGCCGAGCTGCACCGGCGCGAGCTCGACGAGCTGGAGCAGGCGAGCGAGCAGCGGTACCGCCAGCTCGCCGACGCGATGCCGCAGATCGTGTGGACGTCCGGCACGGACGGCTCGACGAACTATTTCAACCGCCGCTGGTTCGAATACACGGGCATGGCCCCGGAGGAGGCAGGACCGAACGCGTGGCTGTCGGTCGTGCACCCGGACGACCTGCCGGGAATCGTCAGCCGGCGGGAGCAGACCCTCGCCACGGGCGACGTCTTCGAGGCCGAGTACCGCTTCCGCGCCCACGACGGGACCTACCGCTGGCACCTCGGCCGGGCGGCGCCGATCCGCAGCCGTGACGGCGCGATCGAGTTCTGGGTGGGGACGGCAACCGACATCCACGACCGCAAGCTGATCGAAGAGCAGCGGGGGCTGATCATGGACGTGGGCGACGCGCTGTCGCGCACGCTCGACTATCGCGAATCTCTGAAGCGCGTCGCCGAGCTCGTAGCCGAGCGGGTCGCCGACTGGTGCAGCGTGTACATCGTCGAGACGGACGGGACGATCACCGAGATCGCGCTCGCTCATCGCGATCCGTCGCAGCTCACGTTCGCGCGTGAGCTGCAGGAGCGCTACCCGGCCGACGCCGATTCGTCGACCGGCGCCGCCGCAGTGATCCGGCACGGTGAGCCGGAGCTCGTTCCGGAGATCCCGGCCGACATGCTCCGTGAGCTCGCCGTGGACGACCTGCACTACGACCTGATCTCGCAGCTCGGGCTCGAGTCGTACATGTGCGTGCCGATCGCCGGGCGCAGCGACGTGCTCGGGGCGATCACCTTCGTCTCGTCGAGCCCGGGCCGGCGTTTCGACGCGAACGACCTGCAGGCCGCCGAGGAGCTGGCCCGCCGGGCGGCGATGGCGATCGAGAACGCGCGCCTGTACCGCGAGACGGAGGAGCGGGCCGAGGCGGCCCGCGTGCTCGCGTCGATCGGCGACGGGGTCGTGCTCGTCGACCGCAGCGGCCGGGTGCGGCTCTGGAATGCGGCCGCCGAGCGGATCACCGAGCTCGCCGCCGCCGAGGTCCTCGGTCGCCGGCTGACCGAGACGCTGTCGGGCTGGCCGAGCGACCCGCAGGGCGGAACGGTGCTGCTCGACGCAGCGGGCCGGGAGCTCTGGCTGTCGATCTCGGCCGTCGCGATCGACGACGGGATCGTGTACGCCTTCCGCGACCTCACGCACGAACGCGCGCTGGAGTCGATGCGGCAGGATCTCGTCGCGACCGTCTCGCACGAGCTGCGGACGCCGCTGGCGGCGATCTACGGCGCCGCCCTGACCCTGCGCCGTGAGGACGTCGAGCTCGAAGCTGAGCTGCAGTCGAAGCTGCTCGAGGTGATCGCCGAGGAGTCCGGCCGGCTCTCCGAGATCGTCAACGACCTGTTGCTCGCAAGCCAGCTGGACACGGGCAAGCTCCAACCGAACGTCGAGCCGTGCGACCCGGTCGAGATCGTCGAGCTCGAGCTCGCCGCCGCGCAGACGCATCTGCCCGAGAACGTCGAGCTGCGACTCGACGTTCCACCGGCCGGCCTGCCGCCGGTCGTGGCCGACGCGGGGCAGCTGCGGCAGGTGCTGTCCAACCTGATCGACAACGCGGTCAAGTACTCGCCCCAGGGCGGCGCAGTGGATGTCGTCCTCGAGCAGCGCGACCGCTACGTCAGGTTCTCGATCCGAGACACGGGGCTCGGCATCCCGCGGGAACAGCAATCGCGGATCTTCGAGAAGTTCTACCGCCTCGACCCGGACATGAAGCAGGGGATCGGCGGCACGGGTCTCGGGCTCTACATCTGCCGCGAGCTCGTGCGACGGGTCGACGGCCGGATCTGGGTGGAGTCGAACGAGGGGTCGGGTTCGACGTTCGTCGTCGAGATCCCATGCGACAGGCGGCCGCGGGCGACCGCCCGCCGCGAGGCTGCAGCCGCCTCACGGGCCTGACGGACCCCGGGTACCCTGACGGGCGAAGGTGGGGGTCGGAGCGCATCGCATTCTCGTCGCCGAGGACGACTCGGCGTTCCTGGCCGCCCTCGAGTCGGTGCTCGCCGACGACGGCCGGTTCGAGGTCGTCGGTCGGGCTCGAAACGGCCGGGAGGCGGTCGAGCTGGCACGCACGTTGAAGCCCGATGCGATCGTGATGGACATCGAGATGCCCGAGCTCGACGGCGTCGAGGCCACGAGGGAGATCCACCGGGGCGGGCCGGCGGTGCCTGTGCTCGCGATCAGCGGCCACGACTACGAGGAGCGCGTGCTCGACATCCGTGACGCCGGCGCCGGGGACTACGTCCGCAAGGCGCGCCTGCACGACGAGCTCTGCGCAGCGCTCGCCGCCCTGGTCGGCTCCCGATAGCGTTCGCACACGTGGAGATCGTGGAGCTCGACGTCGCCATGGTCGACGCACGCGCGGACGAGCTCGCGCAGCTGCTGCTCGACGCGCACGCAAGCGGCATGGCGCTCGGCCTCGCCGCGCCTCTGACCGCCGGCCGCGCCGCCGCGGAGTGGCGTTCGCTCGCCGAGCGGGCGGACGGCGACGGGCGCGTGCTGCTCGCGGCGATCGACGACGGAGTCGTCGTCGGCGCGGGCCATCTCGCGCGCGCCGACGCCGAGAACGGGCGCCATCGCGGCGAGATCCAGCGCCTCGCGGTGCGCGCCGACCGTCGCGGCGCGGGCGTCGGCGGCGCGTTGCTCGACGCGCTCGTGCTGCGTGCGCGCGCCGCCGGCCTGTCGCTGCTCTGGCTGACGACGCACGCCGACACGCGGTCGGACTCGTTCTACGCCGCGCGCGGCTGGACGCGAACCGGCGTCGTCCCCGGCTGGTCGCAGCGGCCGGACGGCGAGCGCGTGCCGAACGCGTTCTTCTACCTCGAGCTCTGATTCGTTCGGGCCGTCGCCGGGTAAGGCAACGGCATGAATCCACTCCGCGGTTTCCCAGGGCATCCCAGCCATCCGCCGCTCACCGACGTGACGATCGGGGCGTACACCTTCGCGCTGATCGCGGCGATCCTCAGCAAGGCGGGCGTCGCCGAGCACGCGTTCGCACAGGCCTGGTGGCTCGCGCTGATCGTCGCTGCGTGCTCGTCGGCGTTGACGGTGTCGACCGGCGTCCTCGACTGGCTGAAGATCTCGTCCGGCACGCCGCTCTGGCGAACGGCGACGATCCACGCCGTGACCATGGCGTCTGCCACCGTCTTCTTCGTGATCGCGATCTTCACGAGTCACGACGACTACACGGGCGGCGCCGTCTCAACGCTCGGCCTCATCCTGACGATCGTCGGCTTCGTGCTGCTGACGGCCGGTGGGACGATGGGCGGCTCGATCACATACGTCCACGGGATGCGCGTGCTGAACCTCGTCGACGAGCCGACGACGCGCGCGATCACGCCCGGCATGCACGAGGAGAAGCGGGAAGCAAGCGCCTAACCCGTTGCGAAGTGCACCGTCGCCCAGATCGCGGCGGCGCCCAGGATGTTCATGACACCCGTCAGGAGCTTCGGGTGGCGGTGGTGGCTTTCGGGCAGGAGGTCGCTCGCTCCGAGGTAGAGGAAGAAGCCGCAGAAGAGCGACAGCACGAGCCCCAGGTGCCTGTCGCTCAGCCCGAAGAAGAACGTCAGGAGCACGCCGAGCACCGGCGCGACGGCGTCGAGGAGGAGCCAGCGCGCGGCGCGCAGGCTCCGGCCGCGATTTTTGAGGATCATCGTGACCGTGTTGATGCCGTCCGAGAAGTCGTGCGCGAGCACGGCGGCGGCGACGATCGCGCCGACCGCGGTCGAGACCTTGAAGGCGAGACCGATGCCGACGCCGTCGAGCAGGCTGTGCAGCGAGAGGCTCGCCGCGCCCACCGAGCCGACCCGCTCGTGCCCGTGGTGCTCGTCCTCGCTCTCGGGGTGGAGCAGGAGCACGCGGCTCAGGAACATGAACGCGAAGAAGCCGACGGCGACGAGCACCATCACGGTGCCCGTCGAGTAGCGCGGCGAGGTCAGCTCGAGCGACTCCGGCAGCAGGTCGAACAGCGCCACGCCGAGCACCGCTCCCGAGCTGAAGCCGAGAATCAGGTGCAGCTTGTCGCGGTAGCGCAGCGCAAAGCCGCCGCCGAGCAGCGTCGCGACGAATGCGGCAAATCCGAGCAGCAGGGCCACGACGGCAATCTTGGCCGCCGCCGGGGCCTTGTTGCAAGTAACTTGCAATAGATGCGGAACACGCGCGCAGCCGTGCTCGTCGGCGATCTGCTCCGGACCTACGCCAAGCCGCTCTCGATCCAGGAGCTGCACGAGCACGTCCGCGCGCACCTGCCGTCGACGGCGTACTCGACGGTCTACCGGATCGTCGGCCGGCTCGAGGCCGCCGGACGCGTGCACCGCGTCGACTGGCGCGAGCGCGGGTCGCGCTACGAGTGGTCGGGACTACCGCACCACCACCACATCGTCTGCAGCCTGTGCGGGCGGAGCGTGGATCTCGACGACGCCGACCTCGGCTTCAGCGAGGAGCGCGTCCGCGCGGCGACCGGCTTCCTCGTCGACCACCACTCGATCGAGCTCGAGGGGATCTGCCCGAGCTGCCAACGGTAGTAGAGCCGGAGGTCGGGCTCGAACCGACGACATCCGCTTTACAAGAGCGGTGCTCTACCAACTGAGCTACTCCGGCGCGCGCCCAGTCTAGAGAACGTCCTAGAGCAGAACTTCTCTTGTCTTCTGGTGCTGGATGATCTTGCGCTTCACGCGCTGCAGCGCGTTGTCGATCGTCTTCGTGTCGCAGCCGAGCTGCTCCGCCATGTCCTCGTACGACGAGCCTTCGAGGTAGAGGCGCAGCGCGTCCGCCTCGAGCGACGACAGGCCGCTGCCGAGACTGAAGACGAGGCTCTGCAGCTCCTCGGTCGAGATGACCATCACCGGCGGCTCCTGCACCGCGGGGCCGGGCAGCGCGTCGCCCAGCGTGCACTCACCTTCGGCGTCCTGGCCCGCTGGCGTATGGCTGAACGAGACGTACTGGTTGAGCGGTGTGTGCTTGAACCGCGTCGCGGTCTTGATCGCGGTGATGATCTGGCGCGTCACGCACAGCTCCGCGAAGCTCCGGAACGAGGTCTCCTTGTCGGTGCGGAAGTCGCGCACCGCCTTGTAGAGGCCGATCAGGCCCTCCTGCAGCAGGTCGTCGTTGTCACCGCCGGCGAGAAAGTACGAGCTCGCCTTCAGTCGCACGAAGCCCGTGTAGCGGCGGATGAGCGCATCCATGGCGACGCAGTCGCCGTTCCGCGCCTTCAGCACGAGCTGCAGATCCTCCAGCTCTCGTTGAGCCTTTTGCGGCGTCTGAACTGTTGCGGTGCGTGCGGACACGGTCTCCCCCGGGTCTCGTGTGACGGGCGAGCCTCAACTCTCACCCTCAAGTTGAGGCAGAAGATAGCAAGGGGTCCAACGAATTACAAGCTGACTTGCAGTGGACCCAACGTGATACGAACGTGCGTTCGATCAGTGCCCGCGGCGCAGCCGCTCCAGGCGCGCGAGCGTCTCGGGATCGAGCTTGTCGCGCAGGTCGCCGCGTGCGCGGTCGGCGTGCTCCGGGGGCGTCAGCTCCTCGAGAAATCGGCGCGACGAGAGCTTGCGGACGAGCGCGCCCGCGGTGCCGCGCACCGCCTCGTCCGACGACACGACCGCGACCTGCTCGCGCGTGCGGTACTCGGCTGCGAGCCGTTCGATCGCGCTGTCCGCGTCCTCCGCCCAGCGCACCTCGAGCGAACCGTGGTTTTCGTCCGAGCCGTGCCCGTCGAAGACGAGCACGCCGCGCGCGCCCTTCGCGGCAACCCAACTCGCAAGCAGGTCGCGTACCTCCTCCGGCGAGCGGAAGCCACCCGCGTGCAACAGGTTGAAGCCGTCGAACAAATAGAGCGTCGGCTCAGCCACTTCCCCCAACCGGTCGTTGGCGCCGCGCCTCGTACAGCAACACCGCGGCGGCGACGCTGACGTTGAGCGACTCGATGCGTCCGAGCTGCGGGATTGCGACGAAGAGGTCGCACGTGCGCCGCACGAGCGGACGCAATCCCTTGCCTTCGGCGCCGAACACGAACGCGAGCCCGCCGGTCAGGTCGGCCTGCCACATCGGCGTCCCGTTCTCACCCGCCGCGCCGGCGATCCACATGGCGCCGCTCTTGATCTCCTCGAGGTACCGAGCGAGGTTGGTGACGACCGCGATCGGCAGATGCTCGACGGCACCCGCCGACGACCGGCACACGACCGGCGTCACGAGCGCCGAGCCGTGCGCGGGCACGACGATCCCTGTCGCGCCCGCGCCCTCGGCGCTGCGCGCGACCGCACCGAGGTTCCGCGGGTCGCTGACCTGGTCGAGGCACGCGATCAGCGGCCGCTCGCCGGACGCCAGCTCGTGCGCGTCGGCGTACTTGAACGGCTCGCACCACGCGAGCACGCCCTGGTGGTCGCGGGTTCCGACCGATTCGGTCAGCTCGCGGTCGAGCTTGACCTGCACCTTCGGCCGGTCGACCGCCCGCAGCCACTCCTCCGCCTTGACGGCGCGCTCGGTCGCCCAGAGCTCGAGCACCTCGCGGCGGCCACGCAGCGCCTCGCGCACGGCCCGCCGGCCGTAGACCTGCTCGCGCGTGCTCACGAGCTGGAAACGTCGGCGGTGGAGCCGCCGACGTCCGGCTGGAGGGGCGAGGGGACGAGCTCGAAGCCGCCGGCCGCGTCCCTGACCTCCCAGCCGGCCGCCGCGATCTCGTCGCGCAGCCGGTCGGCCTCGGCGAAGTCCTTCGCCTCGCGCGCCCTCTGCCGGGCGGCGGCCAGCGCGGTCAGCTCGGCGGGAGCTTCCTCACGCTCGGCGAGCGAGCCGAGCCCGAACAGCGACAGCCCGCGCCGCAGCAGCTCGCGGTCGCGCCAGCCGTGCATCGCCGCGAGCGCCTCGGGCGTGTTGAAGTCGTCGTCGAGCGCAGCCTCGAGCGCCGACCAGTCGCCGCCCGGCTCGCTCGGCGAACGGAAGACGTTGCGGAACCCCTCGGCCTGCGCCTTCGCCTGCTGCAGCGTCGCGTCCGTGAACTCGATCGGCTTGCGCCAGTGACCCGACAGGAAGAACAGGAGCACCACCTCGCGGCCCCACGTGTCGACCACGTTGCGGATCGAGACGTCGTTGCCGAGCGACTTCGACATCTTCTCGCCGCCGAACGTGAGCAGGCCGTTGTGGGTCCAGATCTCGGCAAAGCCGTGGCCGAGCGCGTGCGACTGCGCGAGCTCGTTCTCGTGGTGCGGGAAGACGAGGTCGAGACCGCCGCCGTGGATCTCGAACACCGGCCCGAACGCCTCCTCCGCCATCACAGAGCATTCGATGTGCCAGCCGGGCCGTCCCGGCCCCCACGGGGATTCCCAGGACGTATCCTCGCCGGGCTTCGTCGCCTTCCAGAGCGCGAAGTCCTCGGGCGCGCGCTTCAGCGAGCTCCTCTCCTCCGGCTCCATCTGGTCGACGCGCTGCCCCGACAGCCGCCCGTAGCCGGGATCGGACTCGACCGCGAAGTAGACGTCGCCGCCCGCCGCGTATGCCGCGCCCCGGTCGACCAGCTGCTCGATGAACGCGACGATCTGCGGCACGTACTGCGTCGCCTGCGGCAGCTCGTCGGGCAGGCCGAGGCCGAGGTCGCCGATGTCGTCGAGATACCACCGCGCGGCCCGAGCGGCGAGCTCGGCGCTCGCACCCGGTGCCGCCTCGTAGATCTTGTCGTTGATGTCGGTGATGTTGTGGACGAGCGTGACCTCGTAACCGCGGTCGCGCAGCCACGCGCGCAGCCACATGCCGAGGACGAACGGCCGCGCGTTGCCGATGTGCGCACGCTGGTAGACGGTCGGCCCGCAGAAGTACATCCGGATCGGCCCGGGTGCAGGCGGGAGCTCTTCGAGCCGGCGCGTCAGGGTGCTGTAGAGCCGCATCGGTCAAGCCTAGAGAGCAACTCGTCGCGGGAGAGCGACTGGATGACCGCCGCGAGCTGCGGCCCGCGCTCGCGCCCGGTCAGCGCGAGCCGGACAGCCTTGAGATCGGCGCCGACGGCCTTCAACTCCCGCACGATCGAGCGGCCATCGAGCCCACCCTCGACGAGCTCGCGGAAGCGCGTCAGCGTCTCGGGCGCGTCGACCGGGGCCGCGACCGGCTCGAGCACCTGCTCGGCGTACTCGCGTGCCTCGCGCAGGTCGCGCGCGCCCCGCATCGCCGGCACGGCCGAGACCGGCAGCCCGACGCGCCCCGCGAGCTCCTCGTCCGACAGCGCCGCGAGCGCCTCGATCGACAGGCGCCGGAGGCGCGCGAGGTCGAAGCGGACGTCATGGCGCGGCAGCCCGAGCTCGTCGAGGTACGCGCGGACGGCCTCCGCAGGAAAGCCCTGCTCGCGGAGGTCGGCGAGCGACGACGCGCCGTCGCGCTTCGAGAGCTTGCCCTCGTCGCCGAGCAGAAGGCCGTGGTGGACGTACGCGGGCGGCTCCCCGCCGAGCGCGGCGATCAGCGAGGCCTGCAGCTCCTCGTTCGCGCGGTGGTCGGACCCGCGGATGACATGGGTGACGCCGAAGTCGAGATCGTCGACCGCGGACGCGAGCTGATATGTGGCCGTCCCGTCGGCGCGGAGCAGCGTCGTCCGTCCGAACCGGATCGCGCCGTCGGCGTCGGGCTCGCCGATCAGGTGCGCGGCCTCGCGGTGACGGACGTGACGATCGCTCTGCCGCAGCGGCCCTTCGTCCCAGACGAGCCCGAGCCAGCGGAGGTCGTCGAGGATCGCCTGCTCGCCGCCCGGCGCACTCCGCTCGGCGTCGGTGTCGTCGATCCGCAGCAGCATGACACCCTCGTGCTCGTCGGCGAAGCGCCGGTTCGCAGTCGCGCTCAGCGCGTTGCCGATGTGGAGCGAGCCGGTCGGGCTCGGCGCGAAGCGCACGCGGACCATGCGCGGACGCTAGACGATGGCGATCCGGCGCCTGCTATCGAAGCAGGCGCGGGACGCAATAGGACAACACAGTGCGACCCGGCGCCTGCTGTCGGAGCAGGCGCCGGGTCAGCCCTTACGCGGCGAGGCGGCGCTTCGCCTTCTGCACCGACGGCAGCGCAGCCTTCGCGCGCGCCAGCGGCCGCGCCTTGAGCGCGACGGCGGCCGGCTTCGCCGAGATCGTGATCTCCTCGCCCGTCGCCGGGTTGCGGCCCTTCCGCGACTTCGTCGCGGGCCGGACCCGCACGGCGAGCTGGACGATGTTGCCGATCTTGACCTTCTCGGCGTTGCCGAGCTCCTCGAGGACGACCTCTTCGAGCGCTGCGAGGACGCGCTTCGCGTCGGCGCGGCTCACGTCGGCGCGATCGGCGATCTCCGCCGCGAGCTGGGATTGCGTCAGAGCCATGTGACCCCTTCTTCGATGTCGTTGGATGAACGGGAGGCGCCATTCAAGCGGAGGCGCGGGACGACATCGCCCCCGAGGCACGACGGGAGGCAGTCCCGCCCGGCTCGCACCGGGCGGGACGACACTCCACATGCCTACTGGGCATGAGCCAGCCCACAGATGCTGCGCTCGGACGCAACGGAGGGAAGCACCCGGTCGCGGTGGCTGCGAGAAGGCTCGCCGACGACGGTACCCGCCGAGGGGCCGGTTCACCCATCCGAGTTTCGACTCGCGCGGTGACGGTCCCGGATGACGGCGACCAAACATCGCAGCTCGTGATCCGTCGATGCGGAACTGTCATCGCCGAACGGCTAACCGCGCCTCGTCGCCCCGAGTCTGAAGAGCTACGCAACGCCTGTAAAACCGATGGAGGGAACAATGCAAAGACGGCTATGGCTCGTCTCGGCGGCGGCGCTCGCGCTGCTTGCCGTTGGAGCCACTGCGAGCGCGTCGACGAAGTCGGCGAGCTCATCGAAGCTCGCCGCTGCGCCGTTCGCGCAGGCCTGGGCGAATGTGCCGAGGACGCCGGCCGCTCGCAAGGCAAAGAGCGTGCTGGTGTTCGGGATGGAGCAGGATGTCACCGGGTTCAACACCGGTGAGGAGTCGCAGAACGCGTACTGGGCTGCCCTCACGGGCAATACCCCGACGATGCGCGGCAACTACATCATCGACAACAAGGGCAACTATCACCTCGATCTCGCGACCAAGGTGACGGCGACGAAGTCGAGCCTGTCGATCAACATCCGGCCGGACGCCAACTGGTACTGGCAGGGTCACAAGAAGACGCCGGTCACGT
>JAICLU010000082.1 GCA_025925195.1 Thermoleophilia bacterium | reverse complement strand
GAGCTGCCGTGCACGGTGATCGGCGAGGTGACCGACCACCGCGAGCTGCGCGTCCACTGGGACGACGAGCTCGTCGGTTCGATCCCCGCGACGCTGCTCACCGACGAATGCCCCCGCTACGACGTCGAGCAGGCGAAGCCGGATGCGTGGGCGACGGCCGCGACGCCGCTGTCCGAAGCGAACCGCGCCGGCAAGCGCTGGGTGTTCGAGCAGTACGACCAGCTCGTCGGCTCGCGCACCGTGCGGCGGCCGGGCTTCGACGCGGGCGTCCTGCGGCTGCGGCCGTCGCTGCGTGGGCTCGCCGTGTCGCTGCAGGGGCCGCGCCCGCTCGAGGGCGATCCCTTCGCCGCGGGCGTGCAGGCCGTGCTCGGCGCGGCGCGGAACGTCGCCTGCGCGGGCGGCGAGCCGATCGGCCTGACCGACTGCCTCAACTTCGGCAATCCCGAGAAGCCGGAGATCGCCTACGAGCTCGCACAGGCGATCGAAGGCATCGCACAGGCGGCCGAGGCGCTCGGGATCCCCGTCGTCTCGGGCAACGTCTCGCTCTACAACGACACCGACGGGCGCTCGATCCCGCCGACGCCGGTCGTCGGCTGCGTCGGCCTCGTCCCGGACGTGCGGCTCGTCCCCGGGAAGTGGGACCGCGGCGACGTCGTACTGCTCGCGCAGGCACCGGAGGAGTCGCTCCCCGCCGAGGCGGCGCTCGTCCAGTTCCTCTGGAAGGCTGCGCCGCTCCTGACGCTCTGTCACGACGTCGGCTATGCCGGCTTCGACGACGCGCTGGCCGAGGCGGCCGAGTGGAGCGGTCGCGGCGCCGACGTCGCTTGTGACGAAGTGTCACGAGCACGGGGTGCGGCGATCCTCGCGTGCCGCCGCGAGGACGTCGCGAAGCTCGGCTCGCGCGGGCTCGTCGAGATCGGACAGGTGCGCTAGCCATGTGCGGCGTCTTCGGCGTCTACGCGCCCGAGCGCGACGTCGCGCGCCTGTCGTATTTCGGGCTGTTCGCGCTGCAGCATCGAGGCCAGGAGTCGGCCGGCATCGCCGTCTCAGACGCGGGGCGGCTGACGGCGCTCCGCGATCTCGGCCTCGTGACGCAGGTGTTCGACGAGCAGAAGCTGCACGGCCTGCCCGGCCAGGTCGCGATCGGGCACACGCGCTACTCGACGACCGGATCTTCCCAGTGGTCGAATGCGCAGCCGCTCGTCCATCACGGCGCCGCCCGCACCGTCGCGCTCGGCCACAACGGCAACCTCGTGAATGCGGAAGAGCTTCGTGCCGAGCTGAGCGACGCCGGCATCACGTTGCGCGCCACGTCGGACAGCGAGGTGATCGCCGCGATGATCGCAAACGACGAGGCGCCGCTCGACGAGGCCGTCGCGGCCGCGATGCGGCGGCTGGACGGCGCGTACTCGATCGTCGCGCTGTCGCAGGCGACGCTCGTCGCGTTCCGCGACCGGTACGGCTTCCGTCCGCTGGTGCTCGGGCAGATCAACGGCGAGGACTGGGTCGTTGCCTCCGAGACATGCGCGCTCGATCTCGTCGGCGCCGAGTTCGTCCGCGAGGTCGCGCGCGGCGAGGCAGTGCTGATCGACGGCGACGGTCTCCGCAGCGTACAGGCGGTCGAGCCGGCGTCCGGCGGCGCGCTCTGCATCTTCGAGTTCTTCTATCTCGCGCGCCCCGACACGCGGCTCGCCGGCATCGAGGTGCACGCGGCGCGGGTGCGCATGGGCGAGACGCTCGCGCAGGAGGCGCCCGCCGACGTCGACCTCGTGCTGCCGATCCCCGACTCGGGCACGCCCGCCGCCATCGGCTTCTCGCGTGCGCTCGGCATCCCGTTCAGCGAAGGGCTGATCAAGAACCGCTACATCCAGCGGACGTTCATCCAGCCCGACCAGGAGCTGCGCGAGCTGGGCGTGCGGCTGAAGTTCAACCCGCTCGCGGAGGTCGCGGGCAAGCGCGTCGCCGTCGTCGACGACTCGATCGTCCGCGGCAACACGACGAAGCAGATCGTGCGGATGCTGTTCGACGCGGGCGCCGCCGAGGTGCACGTGCGCGTCTCGTCGCCGCCGGTGATCGGGCAGTGCTTCTACGGCATCGACCTCGCCGACCCGGCAGAGATGATCGCGTCCGACAAGACGGTCGAGGAGATCCGCGAGTACATCGGGGCGACGTCGCTCGCGTACCTCTCGCACGACGGCCTCGTCGCCGCCACGCGGCGGCCCGAGAACGAGCTCTGTCGCGCCTGCCTGACGGGCAACTACCCGACGGCGATCCCGGCCGAGCATGCGAAGCTGCGCTTCGAAGCTGCTCGAGCCGCTGCCCGCTGAAGCACGCCGCGAGGCCGAATCGGTCGCGCGTCGCCCCCAGGGTCGCGCGCATTCCAGCCGCGATTTGCGGCGTCACGCCTTTGTAACGGGGGTTGCCCCCGTTACACGCTCGTGACGGTCGAAGACAGCGAAAGTAAGAGGTATCGCTCGGTGTGGCGCCCGCGCGCCGACCCGTGACGTGTTCGTAACGGGGGCAACCCCCGTTGCAGTTTCGTGACGATTCGAGGAGGCTGCCCGGCGGCCGTGAGCGGCAGTCTCGGGCCCGCCTTCAGACAGGCCCGAGACGCGGTCGCGAGGTGGCTACTGCTCGAGCACGCGTGACGCCTTGGCGATCCCGCGCGAGAGGATGTACGCCGCGGTGAGCCAGGTCGTCGCGACCGCCCAGCCGTGCGCGTCGAAGTCCGAGGCGACCGCCGCCACGATCGCGAGCGTCACCTCGACGATGAACCAGATCGCGATCTCGGCATTGCCCGGCACGGGCAGGATCGCGCCGCTCACCGGGCCCCGCATGCCGCCGTAGCCGGCGGGAGGCGGAGTGACAGGCGGTTCGGGAGTCGACATGCGCTTGCTCCTTTTGCTCAGGCCGCGAGGGCCGGGATGTTGACGATCTCGAGCTTCAACCCGTCGGGGTCGTAGAAGAACACCGCGTAGTACCCCGGCGAGTAGCTGTATTCCTGCGGCTCGCTCTCGAGGAGCACACCGCTCGCGCGCAGCCAGCCGGCCCGCTCGTCGACGACGGCGCGCGACTGCGCCTCGAACGCGAGGTGGTGCAGGCCGACGGAGTAGCGGTCATACGGCCCTTCGCCGCTCTGCCGCTCGTGACTCTGGGCCTCGCGCAGCCCGACCGAGCACGCAGGGCCGCCGAGATACCAGATCGTCTCGCCGCGCTCGCCCTCGACCTCGCTCAACCGGTGCCAGCCGAGCGGCCCGAGCAGCTCCCGGTAGAACGGGAGACTGCGCTCGATCGAGGTGACGACGAGGTCGACGTGATGGACGCCCATACGGCCGTCGTCGCTTCGACGGCGCGCCGGCGAGTCCTCCTACGATTGCCCACGTGCACCTGTTCCACTACCACCTCGTGACGAGCCGCGTCCGGGAGGTCGAGGCGCGCTACATCGGCAAGCTCGGCTTCGACCTCGTCGCCCGGCACGGCCGGATCGGCGAGGACCTGACCTCGTACGAGCCGGGGATGTCGTGGACGGAGCTCGACACGCTCGGCTTCAAGTTGCGCCTCACCGAGCTCGAGCTCGGCGCGGTCAACGTCGTCGTCCAGCCTGGACAGTGGCCGCTGCCGCGCGTCGACCATCTCGGCCTCGCGCTCGACGAGGACGAGTTCGACGCGACGCTCGCGAGGGCGGAGGAGGCCGAGCTCCGCATCCAGGAGCACGGCGGCCGCCGCACGTTCGTCTCGACGAACGCCGGCTACCGCCTCGAGCTGCACCCGCCGCGCGACTGGATCGACGACCTGCTCGAACAGAGCGAACGGCTGCTCGTGTCCGAACTCCACCTGAAGGCCGACGACCCGGAGCAGAAGGCGACCGCGCTCGCAAGCGTCCTCGACTGCGAGCAGATCGGCCCCGAGGTGATGGTCGGCGAGACCCTCGTCCGGTTCGTCCCCGGCGGGCCGCAGGGTCGACCGCAGCTGCACGCGGAGTTGTTCCTGTAACACGATGCGCATCGGCGTCGACGGCCTGATGGGCTCCGGCAAGACGATGTTCGCGGACGCTCTCGCACGGCGGATCCCGGCGACGCGGCTGAGCATCGACGACTTCCACCGGCCGCCCGCCGAGCGGATCGACTACTACACCGACGCCTTCGACCTGCACGCATTCCGGGCGGCTGTCGAGGCGACACCGGGAGCGGTGATCGCGGACGGGATCTTCCTGCACAAGCCGGAGCTCCGGGGAGTGTTCGACCTGACGATCTGGCTCATGGTCGACCGCGACGTGGCGCGCGGCCGCGCCATCGAGCGCGACAGGGGCCGGCTGGCCGACGCCGTCGAGCGCTATGCCACCCGATACGCCCCGGCCGAGACGCGCTACCTCGCGGAGATCGACCCGGCGCGCCTCGCCGATCTCGTCGTCGAGAACACCGACCCGGCCCATCCGCGCCTGCTCTTAGACTCGAATCCTTGACGGAGGACGCCCGCACCTACGCCGCCGCCGGGGTGTCGCTCGCGACCGCGGATTCGATCGTCGAACGGCTACGAGCGGCGGTGGAGTCGACGGGCGCATCGGGCTTCGGCCACTTCGCCGGTCTCTATCCGCTCGACGAGCGGCGCTACCTGGCGGCGTCGACCGACGGTGTCGGCTCGAAGCTGATGCTCTCACGTCGCGCGAACCGTCTGCGCTGGGCGGGGATGGATCTCGCCGCGCACTGCATCGACGACGTCCTGTGCACCGGCGCCGACCCGCTCTTCTTCCTCGACTACGTCGCCGCCGCGCACGTCGAGCTCGAGCAGGTCGCCGAGCTCGTCGAGGGCGCAGCCGAGGTGTGCCGGGAAGCCGGCGTCCTCCTGATCGGCGGGGAGACCGCCGAGCTGCCCGGGGTCTACCGCGACGAGGAGCTCGACTTCGCCGGGACGTGCGTCGGCATCGTCGACCGGGATGCTGTGATCGACGGCTCCCGCTGCGCGCCCGGCGACACGATCGTCGGCTTCCCGTCGAACGGGATCCACACGAACGGCTTCTCGCTCGTCCGCGCGCTCGTCGGCGACGACGACTTCGACGCAGACCTGCTGCTTGCGCCGCACCGCCTCTACCTCGAGGAGGTCAAGGCTCTGCGCGCCCAGGCCGACGTGAAGGCGCTCGCCCACGTCACCGGCGGCGGCCTGCTCGGCAACCTGTCTCGCGTTCTGCCCGACGGCGTGCACGCACACGTGGACTGGGAGGCGTGGGAGCGGCCGCCGGTCTTCGCCTGGCTCGCCGACCACGGCGTCGAGGAAGAGGAAGCACGCCGCGTCTTCAATCTCGGCGTCGGCCTCTGCGCGGTCGTGGCCGAGCCGCCGCCCGGCGCGCTCGTGATCGGCGAGCTCGCATGATCGGCGTGCTCGTCAGCGGCGCCGGCACGAACCTGCAGGCGCTGCTCGACGCCGGCCTGCCGGTTCGCGCCGTCGCGAGCAACAAGCGCGACGCACCCGCGCTCGATCGCGTCCCGCATCTGCCGACGGCGGCCTTCGAGCTCGCCGAGTTCGACTCGCGCGCGGAGCGGGACGAGTCGATGGCGCAGTGGCTGCTCTCGCAAAGCGTCGAGCTCGTCGTCCTGGCCGGCTACATGCATCTCCTCACGCCCGGCTTCCTCGCGCATTTTCCCGAGCGCGTGATCAACGTCCACCCGTCCCTGCTCCCGGACTTCCCCGGCGCGCACGCGGTCGCCGACCAGCTCGCGGCGGGCGTCGTGGAGGCGGGCGTCACGGTGCACGTCGTGGACGAGGGCGTCGACACGGGCCCGATCCTGGTGCAGGAACGGGTTCCCGTCCGCGAGGACGACACCGTCGAGTCGCTGCACGCGCGGATCAAGGACGTCGAGCACCGCCTCCTGCCCACCGCGATCGAGGAGCTTCTGTGCGCGCGCTGATCAGCGTCTACGACAAGACCGGCATCGACGATTTCGCACGCGGCCTCGCGGGGCTCGGCTGGGAGCTCGTCGCGAGCGGCGGCACCGCGAAGCACCTCGAGGGGCTCGGACTCACGGTCGAGCACGTCGAGTCGCTGACCGAGTTCCCGGAGATGCTCGGCGGCCGCGTCAAGACGCTCCACCCGCGCATCCACGCCGGGATCCTCGCCCGCCGCGACCGCGACGACGACGTCGCGACGCTCGAGCAGCACGAGATCGCCCCGTTCGACCTCGTCTGCATCAATCTCTACCCATTCGAGCAGGTCGCGGCACAGCGCGGCGTCACCGAGGCCGAAGCCGTCGAGATGATCGACATCGGCGGGCCGTCGATGCTGCGCGGCGCGGCGAAGAACTTCGCGCACGTCGCACCGGTCTGCCGCCCCGAGCGGTACGCCTTCGTGCTCGACGAGCTGCGCGCGAACGGCGGGCTGTCGCTCGAGACGCGCCGCGAGCTCGCGGCCGAGGCGTTCGCGACGACGGCCGCGTACGAGGCCGCGATCGCGTCGTGGTTCTCGGATCGCGAGCCGTTCCCCGACACCCTCGTCGTCGCACTCGACAAGGTGCTCGACGTCTCCTACGGCGAGAACCCCCATCAACGCGCCGCGTACTACTCCGAGCGCGGCGCGCGCACGCATCTGCTTGCCCGGGTCGAGCAACTGCACGGCAAGGATCTCTCGTTCAACAATCTCAACGACCTCGCCGGCGCGCGGGCGCTGTTGCGCGAGTTCGCACTACCGGCCTGCGTGATCGTCAAGCACGCGAACCCGTGTGGCGTCGGCGTCGGCGCGACGGTCGAAGAGGCGTACGACAAGGCGCTCGCCTCCGATCCGACGTCCGCGTACGGCGGCATCGTCGTCGTCAACCGCGAGGTCGACGACGCGCTCGGCGCCAAGCTGGCGGAGCAGTTCGTCGAGGTGCTCTTCTCGCCGGGTTACAGCGAGGCCGCTCTCGCCGCGCTGCAGCAGCGCCAGAACGTCCGCATCCTCGTCGATCACGAGCAGCGCCGGTCGAGCGGCGACACCCGCACGTACAAGCGGGTGGCCGGCGGGATGCTCGTCCAGGATCCCGACGCCGAGGTCGAGGAGCGGGACGGCTGGGAGCTCGTCACGGGAACGCTCGACGAACAGCAATGGGGCGACCTCGTGTTCGCGATGCGTGTGTGCAAGCACGTCGCGTCGAACGCGATCGTGCTCGCGAAGGATCTCGCGACGATCGGGATCGGGGCCGGCCAGATGAGCCGCGTCGACTCGGTGCGCATCGCCGTCGACAAGGCCCGCGAGTTCGGCCACGACGTTCACGGCTCCGTGCTGGCCTCCGATGCATTCTTCCCCTTCGCCGACGGACCGCAGCTCGCACTCGATGCCGGCGTCGCCGCGATCGTGCAGCCCGGCGGCTCGCGCCGCGACCAGGAGGTGGTCGACGCGATCGGCGCCGCCGGCGTCGCAATGGTCTTCACCGGCCGCCGCCACTTCCGGCACTAGCGGACTACGCTTCTCCACCGTGGCGCAGATCTACCCCACGCTCCTCGACCTCGTCGGCGCGACGCCGATCGTCAGGCTCGACAAGCTCAGCCCGCCGGGCGGCGCGCAGATCCTTGCGAAGCTCGAGTACCTGAACCCGGGCGGCTCCGTGAAGGACCGCATCGGACTGCCGATGATCGAGGCGGCCGAGCGCGACGGGAAGCTGAAGCCCGGCGGCACGATCGTCGAGCCGACGTCCGGCAACACCGGCGCCGGGCTCGCGATCGCCGCGGCGGTGAAGGGCTACCGCTGCATCTTCGTCATGCCGGACAAGATGAGCCAGGAGAAGATCTCGCTGCTGCGCGCGTACGGAGCCGAGGTGGTGATCACGCCGACGGCGGTCGACCACGACTCGCCCGAGAGCTACTACTCGGTGTCGTCGCGTCTCGCCGAGGAGATACCGGGTGGGTTCAAGCCCGACCAGTACTCGAACATGGCGAACCCCGAGTCGCACTATCGGCGCACCGGGCCCGAGATCCTGGAGCAGACCGGCGGCGAGATCGACGCGATCGTCGTGTCGGTCGGCACCGGCGGCACGATCAGCGGCGTCGGCCGCTACTTCAAGGAGCACAAGCCCGACGTCCTCATCGTGGGCGCGGACCCCGAGGGCTCCGTCTATACGGCGACCGGCGACGGCGACCTGCACCCGTACCTCGTCGAGGGGATCGGCAAGGACACGTGGCCCGAGACGATGGACCCGAAGGTCGTCGACGAGTGGATCCGCGTCGGCGACCGCGAGTCGTTCCTCTGGGCGCGCCGGCTCGCGCGCGAGGAGGGGATCCTCGGCGGCGGCTCGGCCGGGACGACGCTGTACGCCGCGTACCAGGTCGCGGAGCGACTCGGCCCCGGCAAGCGAGTCCTCATGATGGTGCCCGACTCGGGCCGCAACTACCTGTCGAAGATCTACGACGACACGTGGATGCTCGAGCACGGCTTCGTCGAGCGGCGGCTGCCGAGCCCGTCGCTCGAGGAGGTGCTGCGCGCGAAGCACGGCGGCGACGTGCCGGCGCTCATCACGATCTCGGCGCACCAGAAGATCGGCGAAGGGATCGACGTCATGCAGCAGTACGGCATCTCGCAGGTGCCCGTCGTCCGTGACGGCACGTGCGATTCGCTCGCCGACGTCATCGGCTCGCTGCAGGACCGTGCGCTGCTCGAGCGCGTCTTCACGAACCCGGACGTGCTGCACGCGGACATCGCGTCGGCGATGCAGCCTCCGCTCGCCGCCGTCGACGCGTCGACGACCGTCGACGAGGTCTTCTCGACGCTCACGGGCGGCACCAACGCCGTCGTGGTCGCCGACGAGGGCAAGCCGGTCGGCGTGCTGACGCGCAGCGACCTGCTCGAGTTCCTCGCGCGCGGCCGCTGAGAGCTCCTACCTCGTCAGTGCGGACGGCTGCCGTTCTTCTTGGACGCGTCGCTCAGCTCGCGCGTCGCGATCAGCATGCGCCGCGCCTCGTCGAGGAGCTCGCCGACGATCTCGAGCCGCTCCTGCTCGGAGCGTGACCCGAGCAGGCCCTGCTTCGCGTCGGCGGCGAGCTCGACCTGAGCGGCCAGGTCGAACGAGAGCACCGGCGACGCCTCGTCGAGGTCGGGCTCGACGCCGGCGAGCGCCGCGAGCGCGCGGAAGGCGCCGACCGCCTCGCCGCGCGTCGCCTCGTCGACCGGTCCCGGCTCGTCGTCGAGCTCGTCGACGACGGCAGTCATGAACGAGCGACCCTGCGTCAGCCGCTCGACGGCGAACCGCCGCCCGCCCTCGACGACGACGTTCAGGCGGCCGTCGTCGAAGCGCTCGAGGATCGCGGCGACCCGAGCACGCGTCCCGATCTCGCGGATCCCGTCCTCGTCCGCGTACAGCAGCCCGAACTCGACGCCCTGCTCGATGCACTCACCGACCAGCTCGCGATAGCGCGGCTCGAAGATGTGCAGCGGGACGCGCTCGCCTGGCAGCAGCACGATCCCGAGCGGGAAGAGGCCGATCTCCTCCATGCCGCTAAGGGTAGGGCCCGTGCGTACCATGGCGGCATGGCCGTCGATCGCCTCGAATCCCTCCTGCGCGGGGCGTTCCCCGACGCGGAGGAGCTGCGCGTCGAGGACCGGACGGGCGGCGGCGACCACTTCCAGGTGACGGTTGCGGCCCCGAGCCTGAATGGGCTCTCGCTGCTCGACCAGCACCGCCGCGTCAACGACGCGCTCGCCGACCCGCTGCGGGACGGCACCATCCACGAACTGCGAATCAAGACGAGAGGGACGACGTGAGCGAGCTTTCCGACCGGATCAAGGACGTGATCGACAACGAGCCCGTGGCGCTCTTCATGAAGGGGACGCCCCAGTTCATCATGTGTGGCAACTCCGACCGCGCGCTCCGCGCGCTGCGCGAGGCCGGCGCGCCGGTCACCGCCGTCAACATCCTCGCCGACCCCGCGATCCGGCAGGAGCTCTCGGAGCTCTCCGGCTGGCCGACGATCCCGGCCGTGTTCGTGAAGGGCGAGCTCGTGGGCGGCGCCGACATCACGCAGGAGCTGGCCGAGTCCGGTGAGCTGACGAAGATCTTGGAGGAGCGTCTCGGCCCGGACTACCGGTCCGCGGCAGGCGAGGAGCGCGTCGTCGACGTGCTGGAGCCCGCCCAGAGGTAACCGATCGCCGGGAACGCGCCGGCGGAGATCAGGGACCGCTCGAGATCCTCGCTGCTCGGGCCCTCGAGCCAGCGGTGGAGGTACGGGACGCGCTCGAACACGAGCTCGTCGTAGCGCGCACGAAGCGCCGCGAGCAGCACGTCGTCGGAGTGGAGCCGGTCCTGATGACGGCTGCGCCAATCGTCGAGCGACGAAGGCCCGGTGGGCGTCGCGCCGGCGGCGCGCAGCATCCGGTACTGCCCCTCGTACCAGTCCTGCGCGGCCGGGTCCAGGCGGTTCGCCGCGAACTCGTCGGCGACGAGCAGCGGCGCGAGCGAGGCGAGCAGGTCGAGCGACTCGTCGAGCGGCTCGACGTGGTGCAGCACCCGGCCCGCGACCACCGCGCCGAAGCCGGCTTGTGACAATTCGTCACGAGCCTCCTGGAAGGTCGTGCGGAGGAACCTGTCCCCTTCGGGCGCGTTCGGGTCGACGCCGAGGACGTCGTAGCCGGCGGCGACGAGCGGCTCGACGAGGCCGCCCTCGCGGCCGCAGCCGATCTCCAGCACCCGCAGCGGGGGTGGCGGCAACTGATCGAATACGAACGTGGCGAAGGACGGCATCGAGGTCAGCCTTGCAGAAGCGCGCCGGATCGCGGTGCGCTCGCAGCTGCTCGACGGCAGCGCGACGAGCGTTCTCGAGACCGTGCGCCGGCTCGGCTTCCTCCAGATCGATCCGATCTCGAGCGTCGCGCCGCCGCAGTACCTCGTCCTCTGGAGCCGGCTCGGCCCGTACGACCGCCAGGAGCTCGACCGCCTCTTGTGGGAGGAGCGCTCGCTCGTCGAGTGGCAGGCGTTCATCTATCCGGTCGAGTCGCTGCCCGTGCTGCGGGCGCGGATGCGCCGGCCGCTGCACCCGAGCGCGCAGCGGTTCCTGGACGAGAACCGCGCGTTCCGCCGCTACGTGCTCCGCGAGCTGCGCGAGCGCGGCCCGCTGCTCTCACGCGAGATCGAGACGCACGAGAGCCAGACGGAGCGCCACGAGTGGTGGGGCACCCGAAAGATGGGCCTGATGCTCGAGATCCTCAGCGCCGACGGCGAGGTGGCGGTGGTCGGCCGGCGCGGCAAGCAGCGACTGTGGGATCTCGCCGAGCGCTGGTATCCCGAACGCGAGCGGATCTCGTCGGCGGAGGCCGAGCGGCGGCGCCTCGACGCGCGGTGGCGCGCGCTCGGCGTACGGCTCGAGAAGGGGCGCTGGCTCGCACACCCCGACGCGGTCGACGGCCCGGTCCCGGCCCGGACGACGTTCCTCTCGCCCTTCGACCGGCTGATCCACGACCGGGCGCGCGCCGAGGCGCTCTGGGATTTCCACTACCGG
>JAICLU010000087.1 GCA_025925195.1 Thermoleophilia bacterium | reverse complement strand
CCTGCGGGACGTCGTCGTTCGGCTCGCCGGGGTCGTTCGGGGGCGTCGGCGCGGCGAGCGCCGCCGGGATGTCGAGCAGGCCCCACCCGGTTGCGGCGTCGACGCCCGGCTTGTCGATGTCGCGCGCGCTGTTTCGCAGCAACTGGCCGATCTGCGAGACCGTCAGCGTCGGCCGCATCGTCCACACCCACGCGGCTGCCGCGCTCACGATCGGCGCCGAGAAGCTCGTACCGGCGAAATCCGACTCGTAGCCGCTCGGATCGCGGGTCAGGGGCACCGCTCCGGTGATGTCGACCCCGGGCGCCACGATGTCCATCCCCGGCGACGAGTTCGAGAAGACCGTGACGGCGTCGCTCTCATCGCTCGCGCCGACGGTGAACACGTGCGGCCACGCCGCCGGATAGGCGGCCGGGCTGCCCTCGGTCCCGTTGTTGCCGGCTGCGGCGACGACGAGGCAGCCGTTGCGGTAGGCAGCGAGGATCGCCGCCTGGAGGTTCGGGTCAGGCTCGGTGCCGCCGAAGCTCAGGTTGATCACAGCGGGGCAGTGGGTGGCCGCAGCCTGGATCCCGACCGCCGCCGTGAAGTCGGTGATGCCGTTCGACGTCGGGCTCGCGTCGAAGATGTCGAGCGTCGCCTGCGGGTACACGCCGTCGATCCCGACCCCGTTGTCGGGGGCGGCGGCCACCGACGCGACCGCTGTCCCGTGGAACTCGTCCCCGCCGAACGTCGTCTGCCCGTTGAGGAAGGTCGTGTTCGCGCGCCCCGCGAACTCGGGATGGCTCGGGTCGGTGCCGCTGTCGACGATCACGATCGGGATGCCCGGGCCGGGCGGCGTCGCCCGGTCGGCACCGATGTCGGCCAGCCACCATTCCCGGCCCGCGAGCGGATCTGCGTCGACCCGGGCGCTCGCGCTCGCCGCGGCCGCCAGGGCGACGACCATGAGGAGCAGGACGGCGAAGAGGCGGCGGCGACCCACGGGCCCGCCCAGGGTAGCCTCGGGCCTGGTGTCATCTCCGGTGCGGCGCGCATATGTGGCACTCGGCGCGAACCTCGGCGACCGCGAACGGACGATCCGGAACGGGCTCGACGCGCTGGCGGAGGAGGCGGGCGTCCGGGTGGTCGCGGTCTCGACCCTCCGGGAGACCGATCCGGTGGGCTTCATCGACCAGCCGCGCTTCCTGAACGGGGCGGCGGAGCTCGAGACGACCCTGCCGCCGCAGGAGCTCCTCGCCCTCCTCCTGGCGGTCGAACGGCGCTTCGGCAGGGACCGGGAGGGGGCGGCGCCCCAGGGGCCGCGGACGCTCGATCTCGATCTTTTGCTCTACGAATCGCTCGAGATCGACGAGCCCGGGCTCCGGATCCCGCACCCGCGCCTGCACGAGCGGCGGTTCGTCCTCGAGCCCCTGGCCGAGCTGGACCCGTCCCTGGAAGTGCCTGGAAAGGGAGAGGTTCAGGCACTCCTGGCGGAGCTACACTGACCCCTTCATGGGCCACCTCGACGATCTCGACGAGTACGAGGCAGAGCTCGAGCTCCGCCTCAAGAAGGAGTACCAGGCGGTCTTCTCGCTGTTCCGCTACTGCGTGCTGACGCCGGACGCGACGTACCTCTGCAACAAGCTCGAGCGCACCTACGCGCCGCAGCCGGCGTACCCGTTCATCCGCCTCCTGCTCGAGGACGTCTGGGTGTGGGACAAGAACCGGCCGACGCGGATGATCCCGAAGACGGAGATCTTCCTCACGTCCGGCGACGTGACGATCGAGGAGCTGCGCACCGAAGGCGACGAGCCGACGCTCACGCCCGAGGCGCTCGCCGAACGGATCGGCGACATCCGTCCTCGCGACGACGAGTTCTAACCGGCTCGCGCCGGCGCGGCTGCGCGGTCCGCATACACGACGTAATACGAAGCGATCGGCAGTGCGCGCGAGCCAAAAGCTCCGATTGCCGCGTTCAGCAGCCGCTTCACCGCGGGCTTGGGGCCGCCGCCCGCGGTGGCGTACCGACCCGCTTCCACAGTCGCGTCGAATCCCGCCTCACGCACGACGCGCTCGAGCCAGGCGGGGTCCATGAGGTGCTCCGACCAGTTGCCCGTGTACGGGTCGCACGTGTTCGTCGGGTGGTCGGGTCGATAGGAGATGGCGCCATGCTCGCGATACTCCTCGACGGCGCGCTCGATGTCGTCAATGCGCAATCCACGCGTGGCCCGCGCGAGATCGTCAACCTGCGCGACGTCGAGATCGGGAGCCGCCGCGGCGATCAACTCACGCCGGATCTCGAGGAACGGCCTGACGGAGTCCCGTTCCTTGTGGCCCCACCCGGGCTCCGTCCCCTCGAGCTCGTCGGTCCGGTGGACCTTCGTCACCCAGCGGACGTAGCGCGGGTTCTTGATGTTCGCGCCCGACGCGAAGACAAGCCGGAAGAAGCGGTCCGACATCGGCGCCGTTGCGAGAGCGCCGAAGAAGGAAGGCACGTCGTAGATGTGCTCGAGCACGTCGTACGAGACAACTGCGTTCAATACCCGACGCTGTTCACGCAGATAGGCGAGCACCTCGCCGATGTCGCCGCAGACGATGCCGTCGAGCTGGACGCCCAGCGCACCCGCGAGCGCGGACGCATCCTCGCACGACACGTCGTAGATGTCGTTGTAGATGACGGTTCCGATGCCGGCCTCCTTCGCGAGAAGGGAGATGACACCACTGCCGCCGCCGTAGTCGAGGAGCGTGAACCGCTCGAGCGGGACCGTGCTGCCGGCGAGGCACATCGTCAGGAGATCCGACACCTGCTGCAGCTCTCCCTCGATCACCGCCAGCTTGTGCCCGAGATATCGCTGGTTGTACGCCGACAGGCCGACAGCCGCCAGATCGACGTCGCCCAGCTTGCGCTGCAGGCGGCCGCGCGCGGCGGCGAGCTGTCGCATCGCATCGGTCTTGCCGATCGTTCCGGCACCGGCGAGCTCAGGCGCACCCACGACCCCACCTCCTGCCGACATCGTCCCCTTCCTTTCGCTCCCGACGTGCGGTGCCGATGTGCCCTTCTCCTCCTGGCCGAAAACTCGATGCGCGTCCCGTAGGCTCTAGGGGTGCTCCTCGCTGTCGACGTGGGCAACACGCAGACGGTCTTCGGCCTCTACGACGGCGCGGACCTGGGGGAGCGCTGGCGCATCGCCACCGAGGCGCAGCGGACGGGCGACGAGCTCGGAGCGCTGCTCGCGGACTTCCTCGAGTTCGACGCGCTCGACGGCATCTGCCTGTCGTCGACCGTTCCGCGGCTGATCCGCGAGTACGAACACGTCGCCGAGCGCTGGGCGAAGGCGGCGCTGCTCGTGATCGGGCCGGGCGTACGCACGGGAATCCAGATCCACTACGACGACCCACGCGAGGTCGGGCCCGACCGGATCATGAACGCCGTTGCGGCGAAGGAGCGGTACGGCTCGCCGGTCGTCGTCGTCGACTTCGGGACGTCGACGAACTTCGACGTCGTCTCGCCTGCGGGCGACTACGTCGGCGGCGTGCTTGCACCCGGCGTCGAGATCTCGATGGACGCGCTCTTCGCTCGGGCCGCGCGACTCGTCAAGGTCGACTTCGTCGAGCCGCCGACGGTGATCGGCAAGACGACGGCGACCGCGCTCCAGTCGGGGCTCGTCTACGGCTTCGCAGGCCAGGTCGACGGGATCGTCGACGCGATCCGCGCCGAGCTCGAAGCAGCCGACGCGCCCGTCGTGGCAACCGGCGGCCTCGCCGACCTGATCGCGCCGCACGCCCGTACGATCGAGACCGTCGATCCGTTCCTCACGCTCGACGGTTTGCGCATCGTCTGGGAGCGGAACCGGTGAACTCGTGGCGCGCACGGCGGCCCTCGCGTATCACGCGGTCACCGACGAATGGCCGAATTCGCTTGCCGTCTCGGTCGAGTCGTTCCGCGCCCAGATCCACGGACTTGCAGAGCGCGGACTGCACGGCGTGACCCTCGCGGCCGTCGCCCGCAGCGGGCGCCGGGACGAGATCGGCGTCACCTTCGACGACGGCTTCGCGAACGTTGCGACCGCCGCCAAGCCGATCCTCGACGAGCTCGGATGGACGGCAACGGTGTTCGTCGTCACCGATGCCGTGGGTCGAGCGGAGCCGATGCTCTGGCTCGGAGGGTCGAAGGCCGAAAGCGCGAGCGAGCGGTTACCGCTCGGGTGGGACGACCTCGACGGCCTCGCCGGCGCGGGCTGGGAGATCGGCAGTCACGGTCGGACGCACCGGCTGCTCTCCACGCTCGACGACGAGAGTCTCGACGACGAGCTTCGGACATCGAAGGAAACGATCGAGGCGCGTGGATTCGAGTGCGCGAGTATCTCGTATCCCTACGGCGAGCTGGACGACCGAGTGATCGCCGTCGCAGCGCGCGTGGGCTACACCGCTGGGTCCGGCCTCGCCGGTCGCTTCCGTCCGGCCGACCCGATGTGCATTCCGCGCGTTGCCGTCTCGGGCGCCGACGGCCGACTGCGGTTCGCGGTGAAGACGTCCCCCTTCTTTCTCGCGGCGCGCCGTACGGCTGCCTGGAGCTGTCTCGAGTCGATCAGGCGGGCCGGCCACCCGCTCGGTATCTGACATGGCCGCCGTCGACGTCGGCCGTCTGCAACGCGCTGTCCGCCGGTACGGAATCCGCGGGACGGCGGTGCGCGCCGCAGAGCTGGTGGAGCAAACGCTGGCCGGATTCGAGCAAGAGCACGTCTGGTACCAGCTGCCGCTTCAGGCCGAGCGCCCGCGCCGCGAGCTCGATCCCGCGTTTCGTCTCGTCCGCGCCGGCGAGGACGACATCCCGCGCATGGTCTGGGAGATCGATCCCGGCGAGGCGGCGCGGCGGCTCCGGTCGGGCGGCACCCTCTGGCTCGTCCTCGAAGGGGAGGAGCCTGCTTTCTCGTGCTGGACGTTCCGCGGGCGAACGCCGATCAGGGCGGCGCAGGGCGGCTGGCTCGAGCTGCCGGACAACACGGCCTGCCTCGAGGAGTCGATGACGTCGGAGGCATATCGGGGGCGCTCCGTGGCGCCGGGGGCATGGACGCTGATCGCCGACGAGCTGGCCGGCGATCCGGCGCTGGTGCGACTCGTGACCGCGGTCGAGGAGGAGAACGCCGCCTCCCGCGCGGCAGTCGCGAAAGTCGGCTTCGCGGAGATCGGGCGTGCGCGCACCGCGAAGCGCGGACGTCGTCTCTCGGTCAGCGTCACCTCGCCGGCGCTCGACGGGGACGGTGCGTTCCTCCGTCCTCTCGAGCGGCAGCGCTGATCAGCCGCCGCCGTAGATCGAGATCGGCATCCCCTCGAGCAGGATCTCGCTCTCGGGAAGGTCGGCCTCGAGCCTCTCGACCAGCGCGGCCGCGCCGGGTGCAGCCGCGAGCAGGCGCGTCACGACCTCGTCGGTCGAGTGCAGCTGCACGAGCTCGTTCTTGAACGGCTTCGGGAAGCGCCCGTAGCCGAGGTACCACGCGTAGAACTTCTTCAGGAAGCCGGACGCGCGCCGTTCGCCCAGCTCGCGCACGGTCTCGCGGATGAAGTGGATGAGCTCGGCGGCGACCTCTTCCCGTGAGGGCTGCTCGGCGTCGCCCGAGATGATCTCCTGGATCGCCCACGGATTTCCCTGCGCGGCGCGGCCGACCATGACGGCTGCGGCGCCCGTCGCGTCGAGGACCGCCTCGGCCTTCGCACGCGAGCCGACGTCGCCCGACGCGATCACCGGCACGTCGACGAGCGAGACGAGCTCGGCGGTCAGCGTGTGGTCGGCGTAGCCCGTGTACATCTGCTTCGCCGAACGGGGATGGAGCGTCAGCACCGCGGCGCCCGCCTCGACGAGCCGGGGCCCGAGCTCGAGGCAGCGGCGCGAGCCGTTTTCGATGCCGCGGCGCATCTTCACGCTCACCGGGACGGAGACCGCGTTCGCGACCGCCTCGGTGACCGCGTACGCGAGGGCGGGCTCCTCCATCAGGTGCGCGCCCGCGCCCGTCTTCGTCACCTTGCGGACGGGGCAGCCGAAGTTCATGTCGACGATGTCGGCGCCGGCTGCTTCGACCATCCGGGCCGCCTCGGCCATCGCGCGCGGCTCCGAGCCGAAGATCTGGATCGCGAGCGGGTGTTCGTCGGAGGCGACACGCAGGTAGCCGAGCGTCTTCTCGTTCCGGTGCTCGATCCCCGCGCACGAGACCATCTCCGAGCAGACGAGCCCGGCCCCGAACCGCCGCCCCTGCCGCCGGAACGCCTGCACGCTGACGCCCGCCATCGGGGCGAGGACGACGCGGGAGGGGACCTCGACGTCCCCGATCCACCACGATTCGCGCAAACCGGCCATCTGTAGGGGATGGTAGCCCGACCGGTTTGACGTTCCCCTGCCGCTGGAGTACCATCGGCGCCCGCCGGACGGCGCTCGTCGTGCCGGTTTTTGCGTATCCGGGGGGTCAGGAGGCCGCAGTTTTGAAGGAAGTCATCCTCACGCCTGAGGGCTTCAAGAGGCTCCAGGAGGAGATCGAGTTTCTATCGACCGAGAAGCGGCGCGAGATCGCGGACCGCATCCGCGAGGCGCGCGAGTTCGGCGACATCGCCGAGAACGCGGAGTACGACTCGGCGAAGAACGAGCAGGCCCACCTCGAGGCGCGCATCGCGATGCTCGAGGAGCGGCTGAAGGGCGCGCGCGTGGTCACGAAAAAGGAGATCAAGTCCGGCGAGGTCTCGATCGGGACGAAGGTCCGCCTCCGCGACGTCAAGGCGAACAAGACGATCGAGTACTACATCGTCGGCTCGGCCGAGGCCGACCCGACCGAGAACAAGCTCTCGAACGAGTCGCCCGTGGGCAAGGCGATCATGGGCAAGAAGAAGGGCGAGACGGTCGAGGTCGCAGCGCCGCGCGGGACGATCAAGTTCAAGATCATGGACATCAAAGCCGCGTAAAGCGGCTCATGATCGACCTCCACTCGCACGTCCTGCCGGGGCTCGACGACGGGCCGCGGGACGTCGCGGGCACGCGCGAGATCCTCGCCGCGGCGCGCGAGGAAGGAATCGAGCGCATCGCCGCGACGCCACACGTCCGCGACGACCACCCGACCGATCCGGCCGACATGGAGCGGCTCGTCGACGAGGCGAACGCCCTGGCGATGGACGTCGAGGTGCTGCCGGGCGGCGAGCTCGACCTGCGCTACCTGCAGGGGCTCGACGACGCGACGTTGCGGCGCTTCGGCCTGGGCGGCAACCCGTCGCTGCTGCTCGTCGAGACGCCGTACGTCGGCTGGCCGCTCGACCTCGGCGACGTCGTCTTCGGCCTCGCCGTTCGCGGCTTCACCGTCGTCCTCGCCCATCCGGAGCGGAACCCCGAGGTACAGGAGCGGCCGGACCGCCTGCGCGACCTCGTCGAGGCCGGGGTGTTCGTGCAGCTGACGGCGGCGTCGGTCGACGGACGGCTCGGACGTAGGCCCGCGGCCGCGTCGAAGGAGCTTCTGTCCGCGGGCCTCGCGCATCTGATCGCGAGCGACGCGCACGCGCCGGCCGTACGAGCGGTCGGCATGCAGTCGGCGGTCGACGCGCTCGACGACGAACCGCTCGGCCGCTGGCTGACCCACGCCGTGCCTGCGGCGCTGCTGGACGGCTCGCCGCTGCCGCCGCGTCCTGAACGCCGCCGTACGATGCGCCTGCCGTGGCACCGATAGCGCCGAAGCGTTTTCCCGACCGCGACGAGATCGCGACCGTCCGCCGCGAGTGCGAGCCACTCGAGAACGGCGCGCAGGCGGACACGACGCGCCGTCTCGCCGGCCGCGTGATGGCGCGGCGCGACATGGGAAAGCTCGTCTTCCTCGACCTGGTCGACCGCTCGGGGCGCATCCAGCTGCTGTGCCCGCTCGAGCGGACCGGAGAGATCGACGTGCACCTCGGCGACGTCGTCGGGGTCAGCGGCGCGCCCGCGAAGTCGCGCCGGGGCGAGCCCTCCCTGATGGTCGATTCGCTCGAGCTGCTGTCGCGCATCCGGACGCCGCTCCCCGACACCTTCCACGGGCTCACCGACGTCGAGCTGCGCTACCGGAAGCGCTACCTCGACCTGCTGATGAACGAGGAGGCGCGGCACGACGCGCTCGTGCGGTCGCGCACGGTCGCGTCGATCCGCCGGACGCTCGACGAGTGGGGCTTCGTCGAGGTCGAGACGCCGGTGCTGCAGCCGCGCTACGGCGGCGCGTTCGCCGAGCCGTTCGTCACGCACTGGAACTCGCTCGACGAGGACCGCTACCTGCGGATCGCGACCGAGCTCTACCTGAAGCGGCTGATCGTCGGCGGGCTCGAGAAGGTCTACGAGATCGGCAAGGACTTCCGCAACGAAGGCGTCAGCTTCAAGCACCATCCCGAGTTCACGATGCTCGAGTGGTACGAGGCCTACGCCGACTACCGCGACACGATGGACCGGATCGAGCAGCTCGTCGCGCGCGCCGCACAGGAGGTGCTCGGCACGACGACGTGCACGTTCCGCGGGCACGAGATCGACTTCGCGCCGCCGTGGCGGAGGATGAAGTTCGTCGACGCGCTCGAGGAGCACGGGCTCTGGACGCGCGACGCCGACGAGCTGCGACGGCGCCTGCAAGAGCGTGACGTCGACGTCTCGAAGGATCCGACGTGGTCGAAGCTGATCGACCACGCGCACTCGCACTTCGTCGAGCCGGCGCTCGTGCAGCCGACGATCCTCTACGACTATCCCGTCGAGCTGTCGCCGTTCGCACGGGCCACCGACGACGACCCCTCGATCGTCGAGCGGTTCGAGTACTTCGCCGGCGGCATGGAGCTCGGCAACGCCTTCACCGAGATCAACGACGCCGAGGAGCAGGCGTCCCGTTTCACCTCCCAGGAGGCCGAGCGGGCCGCGGGCGACGTCGAGGCGGAGGGCGGCGACCCGGACTACGTCGAGGCGCTCTCGTACGGGATGCCGCCGACCGGCGGCATCGGCCTCGGCATCGACCGGCTCGCGATGGTGTTCACCGGGCGCGAGTCGATCCGCGACGCGATTCTCTTTCCGGCTCTGCGAGCGACGGGGTGAGAGGCCTCGCGGTGGACGAATCCTCGAGTGTGAGGCATCGTTCCGTTTTCATGGGGCAGAGAAGGGGTCATGCCTGATCAGCGGCTCGCGACGATCCTCTGGCGGGGCAAGTGGATCATCGCCGGGGCCGTTCTCCTCGGCGTGGCCGTCGCGATTGCCGCGACGCGCGTCAGCGCCAAGGTCTACGTCGCCTCCGCGACGATCCAGGTCAACGCCGGCGGGTCGGCCGGATCGAACGGAGCGACGCCCAACGACATCGTGACCGCCAACCTCGGGTTGGCTCAGACGTACGCGACCCTCGTCACGGATCGCAGCTTTCTGCAGCAGATCCAGCCACGTGTCCTGCACGGCCGGCTGTCCGTCTCGGATCTCGAATCGAGGCTGACCGGCAAGGCGATCCAGAACACGTCACTCGTCCAGCTGACGGCGCAGGCGCCCTCGGAGACGGAAGCGCGCGCGCTCGCCGGTGCGGTCGCGCGGAACTTCGTCACCGCCGTCGGCGCGAGCTCGGCCCAGCAGACCGACCGGCTGCAGGTGCAGGTCCAGGCCCGGATCCACGACCTGGACACGCAGATCGCGGCGGGCGGTGACAAGCAGACGCTCGAGTCGCTGCGCGGCGCGCGCGCCGAGCTCGAGAAGGAGCTCGCGGCGCTCGTGGCCGGGCAGATCGCCCAGGCGTCGAGCATCTCGATCGTCGGCCGGCCGACGGGCCCCTCGGGGCCGACGAGCCCGCGTCCGCTCCTGAACCTGATCGCGGGCGTGCTGCTCGGGCTCCTTCTCGGCGTCGGGCTCTCGTGGCTTCGGGTCCGCCTCGATCGCGCGCTCCACTCTGCGGCTGAGGCCGAGCAGCTGCTGGGCGTCCCGGTGCTGGCGCCGATCCCACTGCGGCGGCGCGTCTCGCTCGACGACCCGCGGCTCGGCGAGGCCTACGACGTGCTGCGGGCGAACCTCGCCTTCCTGTCGCACGACCAGGCGCTGAACGTGATCACGTTCTCGAGCTTCAATCCCCGGGAGGGCAAGTCCTCGACCGTCGAGGGTCTCGCGTATGCAGCGGTCCGCGGCGGGCTCGACGTCCTCCTCATCGACGGCGACGTCCGGACGCGTTCGCTGTCGACCCGTCTCGGTCACGGTGACGCTCCGGGCCTGACGAACCTGATCGTCGGCATGGCGGGCGCCGACGAGACGATCGTGGAGCTGAGCCCGGGACTCAGCCTGCTGCCGGCGGGGCCGATGCCGCCTAACCCACCGAGCCTGCTGTCGAGCGTCCGCATGCGTGAGCTCGTCGCCGACCTGCGCGCACGGCACGGCCTCGTGCTTATCGACTCGCCGCCCGTCGCCCATCTCGCGGACGCGTCGATCCTTGCGTCCATCTCCGACGGCGTCGTCGTCGTGGCGCGCGTCGGAGTGACGGACCGGACGGATTTGCCCGCCGCCGCCGCGAACCTCCGGCAGGTCCCGACACCGATCGTCGGTGTCGTCGTCTTCGAGCCGCGCACAATCGACGAGACGTATTACCCCGCCGTCTCGAAGGGGTCTCTCCCGGCCGTGCCATCGGACGGCGCAGCCGCCGATCCGGTCGAGTCGCTCTGACCGCGCGCGCCCGGTTTCTCGCCACCGGCGCCGCACTCCTCGGATCGGTCGCCCTCTTCCCGCTCGTCTACCAACCACGGCTCGGGATCCTCGTCGCGGTCGCGGTCGTCATCGCGTGGCTGGCGTCGAGGTCCGTCGCCTGGCCGCTCGGCCTTGCCGGCGCCCCGGCCGTGCTCGCGGCGCTACTCGGTCACGACCCGCTGCCGAACAAGGTCCCGACGGTCGGCGTCGCCGTATGGATCCTGCTCGCAGTCGCCCTCGTCGTGTCTCGGGCGGACGCGCCGCCGACGCGGCTGCTCTTCACCGCGGCACCGCTCGGCTCGATCTGCCTGGCCGTCCTGCT
>JAICLU010000068.1 GCA_025925195.1 Thermoleophilia bacterium | reverse complement strand
CGTCAGCGCGCGCGGGTCGAACCGCTTGCCCGTCGTCCGGTGGTTCTCGGTGTCCTGCCAGACCGGCTCGGCGCCGAGCGCCACGAGCCAGTCGATCGCGTCGTCCAGCCGCTCCCAGATCAGCCGCTGCAGCTCCTCGTCGCCGCCCGGGCACTCCGTGCGGAAGGCGTCGAAGTCGAGGTGCCGCCAGACGACGCCGCTCGAGAGGAGCATCGAGCCACCCGGCCGGGCCCCTTTCTCGATCAGGCGCGGTGTCACGCCGAGCTCACGAAGGCGGGCGGCGCAGACCAGGCCGGCCATGCCGGCCCCCGCGACGAGCACGTCGCTCAGGTGAGGGAGAACGTCGGCTTGTGCTCGACGTACTCGACGCGCACGCGCTCGGGGCCCCACACGAACACGGCGTACGTATTCGCAGCATCGACGACGTTGTCGATCTCGATGCCCCGGTCGTTCGCGGCGGCGATGCTCTCGTCGCACGAGTCGACGAGCACGGCGAGATGGTTGAGCAGCGGCTTCTCGGGATCGCCGGGAGCGCCCTCGTGGAACTCGACGTACGCGCCGCCGACCTCGACGCGCGGCGCACCCGACGGACCGGGTTCCGCCGGCGAGAAGCCGAGCGTCAGATACGCCTTCGCGGTCTCCTCCGGAGATGCCGAGTAGAGCGCGACGTGATCGAGGTCGTACTCGACGTCCGTCGGCGCCTCGACGAGGCCGAGGCGCACGCCTTCGCTGCCGACGTCGACGAACGACTCGTCGCCGCCGAGCTGCTCCTGCGCCGCGGCGAGGCTCGAGACGCGCAGCGCGACGTGCTTCAGCGCCCCGCGCTCCCGCGTCGGCTCGGCGTCGAACAACGTCAGCTTCCCGCGGCGGGCGTTCGAGCCGACGAGCGTGAAGGTGTCGGTCCGGTCGATGACGTGCATGCCGAGCCTGGAGGTGACGAAGTCGGCGACCTCGTCGCGGTTCGCCACCCAGTACGCCACGTGGTCGAGCTTCGTCGGCCGCACGCGGCTACTCGAGCGGCGTGTTCTGGACGTTGTGCTCCGTCGCGTACTCCTCGGTGAGACGGTTCACGGTGTCCAGGCCCTCGCCGTAGGCGTAGTTGATCCGCACGAACGGCTCCCACTTGTCCGGCAGCGCGTCCTCGGGAAAGATCGCTTCGACCGGGCATTCCGGTTCGCACGCGCCGCAGTCGATGCACTCCTCGGGATCGATGACGAGGATGCGGTTCGCCTCGTGGATGCAGTCGACAGGGCAGACGTCGACGCACGACTTGTCCTTGATGTCGATGCAGGGCTCGGAGATGATGTACGTCACGGTTCCGACTGTATCCGAGCGCTCAGCTGGAAGGCGTCAGTTCCTCGACCAGCTCGCGCGCGCGCTCGACGAGCGCCGACTTTGCAACAACTTGATCGAATCCTGCGGCGTGGGCGGCGCGCAGACCGGAGGTGTCGGTGTGGTTCGTGTAGCCGAGGATCGGCACGTCGACATACGTGTCGGCGACCTCCTCCGGCTCGACGCGCGCGATGTCGACGATCACGAGATCCGGATCGTCGGCGCTCTCGACCGTGATGAAGTGATGCTCGGGGAGCAGGGCCTCGAGCTTCCCGCGGAAGAAGAGGTCGACCCCGCACAACAGGATCGTCGCCACGGAGGGCATCGTAGAACCCATGGCTGACGCCTACAACCTCGGAATCGCCCACCTCCGCGCCGGCCGGTTCTTCGAGGCGCACGAGGAGCTCGAGCTCGTCTGGCGCGCGGCGGCGTCGGAAGAGCGCGACTTCTACCAGGGCCTCGTCCACGTCGCCGTCGCGTGGTATCAGGCCGGACGCGAGAAGCCGGTCGCGACCGAGCGCCAGCTCGCAAAGGCGCTGCGCCGCCTCGAGGCGTACGAGCCCGCGCACCGCGGGGTCGACGTGGCGGCGCTGCGGACACAGATCGCCGAGCTGCTCGCGAGCGGCGCCGATCTACGGGGACGTGAGCCCGACGGCATCTAGCGCGCGGTTGAGCGCGACGTGCAGCCACCAGTCACGGTGGAAGAAGAGCAGCAGCCCGAGCGCGACGAGGATCGCCCCGCTCACGACCTCGATGATCCGGTAGCGGTCGCGCGCCCAGCGGAACGCCCGCATCGCCCGCGTGAACGCGACGCCGGCGACGATGAACGCCGCGCCGAGGCCGAGCGCATAGGCCGCGAGCAGCACCGCGCCCTTCGCGACGGCACCGGTGTTGCTCGCGAGCACGAGCACCCCCGCCAGGACGACGCCGATGCACGGCGCGGCGCAGACGGCGAACGCCCCGCCGAGCAGGATCCCCGAGCCGCGCCGCCGCGCGCCCGAGAGGAGTCCCGGCGCGATCACGCGCTCCGGCATCGGCAGGGCACCGACGAACGCGAGCCCGAGCACGACGAGCACGAAGCCGGCGATCTCGGTCTGCGCCGATGCCGACACGACGCCGCCGATCGCCGCCGCGCCGGCACCGAGCACGACGAAGACGACGGTGAACCCGAAGATGAACGGGATGCTCTCCCGCACGACGCGCCGCTCGGCGAGCTGTCCGGGCTGCACGCTCGAGAGCGCCGAGAGGTAGCCGGGGACGAGCGGCAGCACACAGGGCGTCACGACCGACAGGAAGCCGGCGGCGAACGCGATCGGGAGCTTCTCGCCCATCACCGCACCGGCTAGTCGAGCTCCGCGAGCAGCTCGTCGATGTGCGCGTCGACCTCGGGATCGAGCGGCGGCTCGTGCCCCTCGGGCGCGCGGACCCGGCTCCACCGCCAGACACCGAGGGCGAGCAGCAGGGCACCGAGCACGATGCCGCCGAGCGGCAGCCACCAGGCGAGCAGGTCGAAGCCCTTGCGCGGCGGCGCCGCGAGGATCCCGGCGCCGAAGTTCCGGACGAGGTCGGCGCGAATCTGGTCGGCCGTCTCGCAGCGGTCGATCAGCACCTGGATCCGGCGCTCGATGCGACGCGCGGCCGGCGCATCCGACTGGTCGAGCGTCGTGTGGCACGTCGGGCACATGATCTGCCCTTCGAGATACGTCAATGACGTGCGTGGATGCGCGCACGCGGCGGCGGCGGGGCCGGCGAGGACGAGCGCCGCAGCGGCGAGCGCCGCGACCTTCGCGATCACGAGTCGAGCGCCGCCTTGATGCCGGCGAAGAACTTGTCCTGCTGGTTCGCGACCGTCCCGACGATGTGCGATCCGACGAGCCGTCCCTGGGCATCGACGAAGTACGTCTCGGGGACGGCTGTCAGTCCGTACTTGTCTCCGACCATGCCCGAGCCGTCCTGCACGGTCGGGTACGTGATGTCGTGCGCGCGGAGGAACGCACGGCCGTCGCTCGTCACGTCGTGGTAGTCCACCCCGACGAACACGACGCCTTTCGGCTTGTACTGCCGCCAGGCGTCCTCGATCACCTTCGACTCGGCCTTGCACGGCTCGCACCAGGACGCGAAGAAGTTGATCACCGCCGGCTTTCCGCGCAGCGACGCGAGGCTGAGCTTGCCGCCGGCGTCGAGGCGCGACAACGTGAAGTTCGGAGCAGGCCCGCCGATTTTCGGCGGGTGTGACTGGTGCGTCAGCCGCCACACGAGCAGCGAGAACAGACCGGCAACCGCAACGAGCGCAGTCGCCTGGAGGATCCGCATCAGGCCGAGACGATGTAGACGGGCGTCCCGACGTCCACGTGGTCGAACAGCCACTCGGCCTGCGGGACGAGCATGCGGACGCAGCCGTGCGAGAGCGAGTAGCCGATCGACGTCGGCTCGTCGGTGCCGTGGATGCCGACGCCCGGGCTGTTGATGCCCATCCAGCGCGTGCCGAGCGGGTTGTTCGGGCCGGGCGGCACCGGCTTCAGGCCCTTCGCCCAGGAATCCTGGGTGGGCGGGTACCACCACGGGTTCTTCCACTTGACGACGATCTGGAAGCGACCGAGCGGAGTCGGGTAGATGTCCTGACCGGTCGCGACCTTGAACTGACGGACGACGCGGGGCCCGTTGTAGAGCGTGAGGACGTTCGAACCGCGCTTGATGACGACGATCGGCCCGATCGTCTTCGGGGTCACCGACGGCCGCTGCAACGTCGCCTTCAGCGCGATCGTGCTGCGCGTACCGCGCACGAGCTGCTGTGCGAGCGCAGTCGTCGCCGCCGAGCGGTTGAGCTTGCGACCGACGACCGCCTTCGTGACGACCGGGTGCGCGGCGCGGAAGAGCAGCACCGACGACCGCGACTTCCGGTCGAAGCGCTTCGCGACCTTGGCGACGAATGCCGTCAGCGCCTGCCGGTTGTAGCCGGCCCGCAGCGCGAGCGTCGTCCCGGGTGGGACGGTGAGCGCGCGCGCGACCGCCGTGTCGGCCGAGAGGCGCAGCCCCACGAGCGACGGGGACAGGCTGATCGTCGTCCGCTCGAATCGCATGAGGAGCGGGCGGGCGAAGGCCGCCTCGACCGCCGCGACCGCCTGATCGGCCGGCAGGCCGCCGATCGGCACTCCGGCGAGCACGACCCCGTCGGCGACGACCGGGACCGGCGCCGTGGTGGTGGTCGGCGTCGTGGTGGTCGGCGTCGTGTCGATGACGGTCGTCGTCGTCGTGACCGGCGGCGCCGAGTCGGCGAGGACAGAATCGCTGAGGACCGCGCCGGCGAAAACGCCCGCGGCGAGCACGACGACGAGGAAAAAGGCGATGCGTCTCACGCTTCTGGTGTACCCCCGGGAGCGATCCGTGGATCGTCCGTGATGATAGCGTCAGCACCCATTTCGACCAGGGATTCCGCGACCGCCGGGTCGTTGACCGTCCACACGTAGACCGCGCAGCCGAGCCGGTGGCAGGCCTCGACGGCGGCGGGCGACATGACGGCCCAGTTGAGCGTCGCCGCCGCGGCGTCGACCGATCGCAGCCAGCGCGGTAGCCGGTACGGCAGGGCGGCCCGCAGCGCAGCGAGACCCGGACCGCGGAGCGGGCGGAGCCAGGGGCGGCTCGAGAGCCCGAGCCGGTCCTCCGGATACGTGTACGACCGCGGTAGCTGCGGGGCCACCGCCGCCAGCTCGGCGAGCGCCGGCAGGGAGAAGGAGCTCGCGAACGCGCGGTCGGCGAGGCCCGCGCCGTCGACCGCATCGGAGATCGCCTGCGCAGCGCCCTCGATCTTGACGTCGAGCTGGACCGCGATCCCGAGCCGGGAGACGAGCGCGAGCGCGTCGTCGAGCGCGACGGCGCCCTGCGGCACGTCGGGGCCGTGTGCGAGCACGAGCTTCCCGTCCGGGCCGCGAAAGACGTCGATCTCGACCGCATCCACCCCGTGATGTGCCGCGGTCTCGATGCTCTCGAGCGTGTTCTCGGGGGCGAGCGCCGCTGCGCCGCGGTGGCCGACCAGCAGCGGGCGAGCCTCCCGTAGCAGCTCCATCAGCGGACTGTCATGGAGCTGAGGTTCGACGGATGACGACGACGGCGAGGTCGTCCGACAGCTCACCGTCGTTCCAGCTGCGCGCATCGGCCGCGACGCGCTCCGCGAGCTCGCGCGGCGGCAGCGCATGGTGCTCGGCGAGCAGTGCGTCGAGCCGCTCGGTCCCGTAGAGGTCGCCGTCGTGGCGCGCCTCGATGACGCCGTCGGTGTAGAGCACGAGCGAGCCGCCGACCGGGAGCACGTCGCGAACGTCCTCGTACTTCTGGCCGGAGTCGATCCCGAGGATCAGCCCGTGCGCTTCGAGGCCGTGCACGGAACCGTCCGGCAGCACGACGCGCGGCGCAGGGTGGCCCGCGTTCGCGCACGCGACGTCGCCGGTCCTGCCGTCGACCGTGACGTACGTCATCGTGATGAACTTGCCGGGCGCTATCTCGTCGACGACCACGTCGTTCGCACGCGCGAGGAAGTCGCCGGGATCCGGATGCTCACGCGTCAGCGACCGGAACACGAACTTCGCCATCGCCATGTCTGCCGTCGCCTCGACGCCGTGGCCCGTGACATCGCCCAGCACGACGGCGAGCCGGCCGTCCGGCAGCTCGACGAAGTCGTAGACGTCGCCGCCGACCTCGACGCGCGCCGACGACTCGTAGACCTCCGCGACCTCGAGCCCCTCGACGTCGGGATGACCGCTCGGCAGGAGCGACCGCTGCATCGTGTCGGCGAACTCCTTCTGCTGCTGGTACAGGCGGGCGTTGTCGATCGCGAGCGCCGCCTGCGCGGCGATCGTCACCGCGGCCTCGAGCGCGTCGTCGCCGATCGGCCGGCCGGGACGGAACGAGAAGATGGTCAACGCCGCCATCACGTCCGCCGGCGTCCCGACCGGGATCACCGCCCCCGTCCACCCCTTCGCGAGGAACGGCTCTAGCAGCTCGTGACCGCGCGCGATCCGGTACGGCTGCGCGTCGCGGAAAAGCCGTTGCACGTCGGCCGAGCCAAACGGCTGCGGGCGGAAGAGGATCACGCGCGTCGGCTCCTCCAGGTGCGCGTCCGCCACGTGCAACGACCTCGGCTCGAGCACGTCGCGGCGGCCGTCGGGCATCGCGAGCAGGGCGGCGTCGAGATCGAGCACCTCGACGACCGTCTGCGCGAGCGCGTCGAGCGTGTCGTCGAGCGACAGGCCCTCTGCGAAGGAGCGCGAGATCTCGTACAGCGCGCGCTGGCGGCGCGCGGCCGCGCGTTCGGACGCGAGCGCCGCCTCGCGCTGGCGACCGAGCTCGGTCGCCTGCTCGTGCAGCTGCGCGTTCTGGACGGCGACCGCGAGCTGACCTGCGAGGGCGGCGAGCAGCGACGAGTCCTGTGCCGTCGGCGCGCGGTCGTCCTCCGGGTAGACGGCGAGCAGGCCGACGACCGACTCGCGCACGAGCAACGGCACACCGACCGCGGAGTCGATGCCCGCCTCGCGCGCAGCGTCGCGCACGTCGTACAGCCGCGGATCGTGCAGCGCGTCGGGAATCTCGACCACCGCCCGCGTGCGCGCCGGACCGAGCGCGAGCTCGAGGAGGCGCTCGGCGACGCGGACGTGCGGGCCGGCGAGGCCGCGCTCGGCCGCCGACGACAATCGATTTTCGGTGGAGAGATAGAGCGCGACCCGCCCGGCTCCGAGCAGGTCGGCGACGACGTCCACGGCGGTCTCGAGCGTGTGTGCGAGCGACAGCTCGGCCGTCGCCCGGCCCACGACCGCGAGCAGCGCGCGCGTCCGCTCGAGCTCGAGCTCGAGCGACTGGGTGCGGGAGCTCGACCGGAGCGCGTACGCGGCGCGGACGCCGAAGGGCGTGAGGCGCGTCAGCTGCTCGGTGCTCGGTTCGTCCTCCGGCGCGAAGAGCAGTTGCAGCAGGCCCACCGCGGGCTGGCCCAGCGGGAGCCCTACGACCAGGCCGCAGCCGCCGGGGAGGTCGGGCGCGCGAACGGGTCTGACCGGCCCCGCATCGCCGAGCGCGTCGGCGGCGAGCGACCGGAGCGGCTCCGCGTCGAAATCGGCGGCGAGCCCGTGCGCCCCGGCGAGCGCGAGCCCGCCGGCCGGTCGCAGCTCCCAGAGCAGGCCGACCGGCGCGCCGACGACGGTTGCCGCGACGCGCGCCACCTCGGCCGCGGTGTGCGTCGTGTCGAGCGCGGCGGCGAGGGCCTCGCCTGCCAGCTCGAGCGCGGGACGGGCGAGCTCGGCAGCGGCGACGTCGCCGCTGCCCGCGAAGGCGCGTAGCGCGAAGACGATCTGCGCGGCCGCGATGTCGGCGACGAGCCGCTCGGACTGGTCGAACTCCCCCACGCCGCGGTAGAGCTCGAGCGAGACGGCGTCGCCGTCGCGGCGCACCGGCAGGATGAGCACCGCGCCGGCGGCCGCCCGCTCGGCGGCGTGGCGAACACAGGCCGGAGCGGCCGCGAGGTCGTCGACAGCCGCGACGGGCAGGTCGACGAGCGGCAGGCGCGTCCCCTCGAGCTCGGCGGCGAGCGTCGAGGGCCCGGCGACCGCGACGGCCTCCAGCCGGTCGGCGGCGCACTGCACGCGAACGATCGCGACGTCGGCCGCGGTCGCCCAGCGGGCTGCGTCGGCCAGGAGCGAAAGGGCGCCCGCGCGCGACGGCTGCGTCGAGGCGTCCGACAGCGCGCGGGCAAGCTCCGCCAGCGCCTCCACGGAGACGCCGGCTGCACCGCTGTGAATGCCGACGGCCACCCCGGCGAAGTATGGCTCCTATGCTTCGGAGGATGGCGGAGCCCGAGCCCTATCCGGAGGACCCGACCGCCGACCCGGAGACGATCGAGCTGCGCTACCGGTATCACCGCGCGCGGCGACACGCCCGGGTGCGCGCGCGCGAGGAGAGCCGTCTCGCGCGCTACCGGTTCTTCATCGCGATGACGGTGCTCGTCGCGATCGCGATCGCGTTCCTCGTCGCCGCGTGGCACGAGATCCAGCGCCTGTTCGGGTTGTAGCGGCATGGGCGATGCCATACTTGGCGACGTGCAGACGCCCGAGCAACTGCCGCCGCCCCGGCGCGAGCCGTACGAGCCGCCGGCGGTCCCGCGCCAGCACGTGCCGGGCTACTGGGGCGAGCGCCTGGCGTGGGTCGCCGGGCTCGTGCTCGCGATCTCCGCGTTCACCGACTGGTACGCCGGCAGCCAGGCCGACGGGCTGACGCTCTCGGTCACCGGCTGGCACACGGGCGCGCTCGGCAAGCTCGTCTTCTTCGCAGGGCTCGCGACGCTGATCCTCGAGGCGCTCCGCGAGGCCGGGATCGAGCTGCCGGCGACGGTGCCCGAGAGCCTCATCCTGATCGCGCTCGGCTCACTCGCGACGATCTTCGTCCTGATCCGGCTGATCTCGATCCCGGACACGTTCTTCGACACCGCCGGCCGCGGCATCGGGATCTTCATCAGCCTCGCCGCAGCGATCGCCCTGATCGGCGCCGGGCTGCTGCGAGCAGCAGAAGAGCTGTAGCGAGCCCGATCGCAAGGCCGCCGACGACGTCGAGCGGGAAGTGGACGCCGACGTACAGCCGCGAGTACGCGATCGCCGCAGCGAGGACGTAGAACGCGGGCGCAGCTCGCGGCTCGAGCCACGACAGCACGGTGGCGCCCGCAAACGCGGTCGCGGTGTGGCCCGACGGGAAGGAGTGGCTGTGCGGGATCACGATCAGCGGATCGGGATCGTCCGGGCGCTTCTCCCCCACGAGCGTCTTGACGATCGCGGCAAGCCCGTCGGCGGCGAGCACCGCGACGGCGACGAGCACGAACGGCAGCACACGCCGGTGCAGGAGCGCGACGACGATCGCGAGCGCGAACCAGACGAGCCCGTCGGTGCCGATCCGCGTCAGCCAGACGAAGACATGGTCGAGCGGCTGCCACCGGTGGTGGACGATCCACCGCTCGGCTGCGCGGTCCCAGCCGGTCAGACCGGTGCGATCTGCTTCGTCTGGTCGATCAGCTGCTGCAGGTCGAACGGCTTGCCGATGAATCCCTGCGCGCCGTGCGAGGCGGCCTCCTGCTCGGCGGCGTCGTCGAGCTTGCCGCTGAACATCACGACGGGGATCGCGCCCGCGCCGTAGCGCTCCTGCACGCGGCGGAGCATCTCCCAGCCGTCGACGTGGGGCATCATCACGTCGAGGAGCACGAGGTCGGGCTTCGCCTCCTCGATCGCGGTCAACCCCTCGTCGGCGCTCCCCGCCTCGCGGACGACGTAGCCCTCGAACTCGAGGTTGACGCGGACGAGCTCACGCACCTTCTCGTCGTCGTCGACGAGAAGCACGAGCGGGCCCGCCTTGGGACGTCCGGCCGGGCCGGAGCGATCGAGGAACGACTCGAGATCGGCGCGCCGATAGCGCCGGTGACCGCCGGGGGTGTAGAAGGCCGGGACGCGGCCCTGGTCGGACCATTTCCGGATCGTCGACTGGGCGACGCCGAGGAACCGTGCCGCCTGGCCCAGGGTGAGCCACTCGCTGTCGTCTCTGTAGGCCATCGAAGGGAATCTGGCCAAAGCTGACGGATATTACACCTACGGAGTCAGTGTTTTCGTGTGCGTAACCGTTAAATGGGGCGCCGGGTTGTCGTGCAGCGCCTCGCCGACCGCGATCCCGAGCACGAAGAGCAGGACGGCGGCCGCGAGCGCACCGAGCAGGAGACGCCCCCGGCGGCTCACGCCTGGTAGTCGGTTGCGCCACGCCGGTACGCGTGAAAGGCCGCGGCGAGCACGAGCGCGAGATCACGTGGCCAGCCGGCCGAGGGCGCCCGCTCCTCGACGAGCGGCCTCGCCCAGCGCTCGGCGTCGCGGTAGGCGGCTGCGAGCTGGGCAAGGGTGTACGTCTGCCCGACCTGCTTGCGCAGCTCCTCGGTGAGAATCTCGATCTGCCGGAGCAGGGTCTCGTAGCGGCGGCGGTCGCCCCGCTCGGCCTCGAGGCGACGCGATCCGTCCTCCCATTCCTGCTGTACGAGCGCGGTTCCGTCGATCGACACGGCGTCAACTACAGCAGGCATCGGGCCACCGCTGCGGCAGCTCCTCGAGGATCCGCTCGCCGAGCTCGTAGCCCGGGTTCGCGAGGGCGAAGCCGACGTGCGCGTGCAGGCACTTGAGGGAGCCGAGGCGGCCGGCCCCGCCGACCCCGCTCGAGAGCGAGGCGCCGCCGTCGCGGCCGGTCTCGCCGGCAGCGAGCGCGGTGCGGATGCGCGCGCTGGCGGCATCGGCCTCCGCCCGGCTCGCTTGTAACGATTCGTCACGAGCGACGGCGTCGCTCCACCGCTCGACCCCGCCCGCTGCCTCGAGCCGCGAGATCGCGGCGACGAGATGGCGGCACGTGACGTAGTACGTCGTCGGGAACGGCTCGCCGTCGGGACTGTACGGCGACTGCTCCGTGACCGCCGGCCGTCCGAACGGGCAGCGCACGGCGACGCGCAGGAACGCCCGGGGCGTCCGGCCGATCTGCCGGGCGACGACGTCGCGATCGCTTTCAGTGGCCATGCGGCGACAGGCTACGCCGCTCGCGCTGCCGCCACTGGTTGATGCCCTTGACGATGAAGAGATGCTCGCCCGGGCGGACGTAGCCGAGTGCGCGCGCTTCGCGCGCGAGGGTGGCGAGCGACGTCGACGAGCCGAGCTGCCGTTCCAGCTTCGCCTTCTCGTCGCGGAGCTTCTGCACCGCAGCCGCCCGCTGCGACTGCTCGTGCCGCGCGTCGACGTAGGCCTTGAGCGGGCGGTAGTACAGCAGCGCGACGAGGACGAGCACTCCCACCGCGACCCAGCGGCGAAGCACGGCAGAGCGAGGAGGACGACGGCGCGCCATGCGCCACGACTTCGCCCCGAACCCGTCACATCCTTGTAACGGGGGCAACCCCCGTTACAGAGTCGTGAGGGTCAGGCGATGTCCACTTTGATCACGTTCGTCGAGCCGGGGATGTTCACGGCCGTGCCGGCGGTGATGACGACCCGGTCGCCCGGCTGGATCAGTCCCGCTTCGCGGGCGGCGCTCACCGACACGTCCCAGAGCTCTTCGACGTCCGGGGCCTGCGGGATGTGCACTGGCGTGACACCCCACTCGAGCGCCATCTGGCGCTGAGCCCAGTCGACGTGCGTCAGCGCGACGATCGGGCGACGCGGGCGCAGGCGCGCGACGGCCGACGCGGTCGCGCCGCTGAACGTCGGGACGAGGATGGCCGCGGCGCGCAGCGCCTCCGCGACGTCGCAGGCGGCGTTCGACATCGCACCGCCGATCGTCGGGTTCTGGGCCGCCTCCGGGATCTCGTGCCGGTAGCCCATGCTCGGCTCGACGGCCCGCGCGATGCGATCCATGTACGCGACCGCTTCGACCGCGTACTCGCCGACCGCCGTCTCGCCCGACAGCATCACGGCCGAGGTCCCGTCGAGGACCGCGTTCGCGACGTCGCTCGCCTCGGCGCGCGTCGGCTCGGGCGACGAGATCATCGACTCGAGCATCTGCGTCGCCGTGATCACGGGCTTGCCGCGCTCGAGCGCCTTCTGGATGATCAGCTTCTGCAACAGCGGCACGCTTGCGCTGCCGATCTCGACGCCGAGGTCGCCGCGCGCGACCATCACCGCGTCCGTCTCGTCGAGCACGGCTTCGAGGACGTCGACCGCCTCCGACTTCTCGATCTTCGCGATCACATGGGCGTGCGAGCCCGCCTGCTCGATCAGCGACCGCAGGTCGCGGACGTCGGCGGGCGAACGAACGAACGAAAGTGCGACGAAGTCGACGCCGAGCTCCATCGCGAATTGCAGGTCGACCGCGTCCTTGCGCGTGATCGACGGGATTGGGATCGGGACGCCCGGCAGGTTGACGCCCTTGTGCGACGTGACCTTGCCGCCGACGACGACCTGGCACCGTGCCCGCGACCGCTCGACCCGCTCGACGTGCAGGCGCACGCGGCCGTCGTCGATCAGCACGTCGTGGCCGGGCTTCAGCACGTCGCCGATCACGGCGGGCGCGATCGGCAGCTCGCCGTTCGTGCAGAGCTCCTCGGGGCAGACCGTCACCTCGTCGCCGCGCGCGAGGACGACCGGCTGCGCGAGTGCTCCGATCCGCAGCTTCGGGCCCTGCAGGTCGGCGATCAGCGCGATCGGACGGCCGCTGTCGGCCTCCACCTCGCGGATCAGCTTCACGCGCTGCGCGTGCTCCTCGTGCGAGCCGTGCGACAGGTTGAGGCGGGCCGCATTCATGCCCGCCGCGACGAGCCCGCGCAGACGCTCGGGCGTCTCGGAAGACGGTCCGATCGTCGCGACGATTTTCGTGCGACGCTCTTGCTCCATGACGCCGAGAGTACCTGTGGTGATTGCAGTCGAAGGAATGAGCGACAAGACGGTGCTCGAGCTGCTTGCGCGTCGCATGGATCTCGACGCGCCGACGATCACGCCGATCGGCGGTGCGCACGCGATCCGGCGCTTCGTCGCGGACCTTGGATCCGAGACGGCAGTCCGCGGTCTCTGCGACGAGCGCGAGGCGCACCTCTTCCGTCGCGTGCTCGACGACGTGTACGTGTGCGTGCCCGACCTCGAGGGCGAGCTGATTCGCGCGCTCGGCGTCGCGCGCGTCGAGGCGATCGTCGACGTCGAATCGTTCCGCAGGTTCCAGCAGCAGCCCGCGCAGCGGGGGCGACCGGTCGACGCGCAGCTGCACCGGTGGCTTCGGTCGAGCCATGTGCGCTACGCGCGCCACCTGCCGCTGCTCGTCGAGGCGCTCGAGCTCGACCGGATCCCGGCGCCGCTCCTCGGCGTGCTGTCCTAGCCTCTGACATGGAGCAAAAGGTCAAGTGGCGGTTGGTAGAGGGGTTGTCCTCTCGGTCTCGAGCAGCGGATGGTCCGGAGCAGCGACGGTGGATCAGACTGACATTCGCGGGTCGGGACCGCATGACTGGGAACCGTCG
>JAICLU010000081.1 GCA_025925195.1 Thermoleophilia bacterium | reverse complement strand
CCGAACACGGAGCCCTCGTCGATCGGCGCAGGCGGATCGACGAGCGCCTCGAGCCGGCCGCGCAGGACGATGTAGACGGCGCGGTCGCGGTCGCCCTCGCGCACGAGCACGTCGCCGGCGCGGAAGCGCAGGCGGTCGGCGTGGCGGGCGATCCGCTCCCAGTCCTGCTCGGCCCGGCCGCCGAGAAAGACGAACGAGTCGACCGCGGGCGCGAGACCCGTCGGATACGCGAAGAACGACCCCATGTCCGCCCGGGAACCTACAACGGGTTCCGTCGAAGTTCTAGAGCTAGAGATTGCGGCGGCTGAACGCGCCGATCGCCGCCGCGAGCGCGAGCACGAGGTAGACGACCGCCCAGACGCGGATCGTCCAGCCGTGCACGTAGCCGCCGCCGAACGGCCCGAGCTGGAGGACGAACGCGGTCAACCCGGTCGTGTCCTGGGTGATCAGCCGCAGCGCGTCCTGGTAGAGCCCTTCGAACGGCAGCGCGTACGAGGTGACGGTCGACGCGGACTTCACGGCGTGCGAGTTGAGCGCGTGGCCGATCGACCCGAGCAGCCCGGCCACGAGGCCGGCGCCGAAGAGCATGAAGATCGCGATCCCGTTCGCCGTCGACGTCAGGACGACGGACCCGAGCAGCGACAGCGCGACGACGATGATCACGCCGAGCGCGAGCTCGACGCCCGGCCCGACGACGTTCCCCGGCCACCAGTGGCCGGTCAGCCCGGTGATGAGCATCGACGCGAAGTAGACGGCGAGCACGTACAGGCTGCAGACGCCGGCTGCCCCCGCGAAGCGCGCGAGCAGCAGCGTCGCGCGCCCGACGGGCCGCACGACGAGCGGCTGCAGCAGCCCGCGTTCCGCGTCGCCCCCGACCACTCCGAGCGTCAGGAACACGGCGAGCACGACGCCGAGGAAGAGCGTTGCGAACATCGCGAGTCCGGTCAGGAACGCGCCCGCGAACGTGCGCGTGTCGACGTGGACGTCGGCCGGCGGCGTGATCTGGTCGAGCTGCGCGAAGACGAAGTGGTTCGCGAGCCAGAACAGGAAGAGGAACAGCACCGTCAGCACGAGGACGACGGCGAACATCTTGCGGCGCACCGCCTCGCGGAAGCCGTACTCGACGATCGCCGCGACGCTGCTCACGACGTCTCCCCTCCCACGGCTTCGAGATACGTCTCCTCAAGCGTCGACGTCAGGACGCGCACGCCGTACACGCGCCGCCCGGAACGCACGGCCTCTTCGACCAGCCGCGGCACGTCGTCCCGCGTCACGCCCTCGACCGTGTGCACTCCCTCGTCGGTCTCGAGCTCGACGCCGCGCGGCTGCGCGAGCTGCTGCGGCGAGCCGGCGGCGACCACCTCTCCACCCAGCAGGATCGCGACGTGGTCGCACACGAGCTCGATCTCGCTCAGCAGGTGCGAGTTGAGCAGGACGGAGACGCCGCGGCCGCGCAGCTCCTCGAGCAGCAGCCGCACGGTGCGCCGCCCGACGGGATCGAGCGCGGAGGTCGGCTCGTCCAGCAGCAGCAGGCGCGGCTCGCCGACGAGCGCCTGCGCGATCCCGAGCCGCTGCGCCATCCCCTTCGACATCCCGTCGACCCGGCGGTCGCGCGCCTCCGACAGCGCGACGAGCTCGAGCAGGCGCGCCCGTTCGGCGGCGCCGCCGCGCGAGCCGGCGAGGCGCTGGTGCAGCTCGAGCACCTCGTCGGCGGTGTACCAGCCCGGAAAGCGGAACAGCTCGGCGAGATAGCCGAGTGCGGCGCGAGCCGGCCGCGAGCCTGCGCGGGCGCCCGCGACGCGGGCGTCGCCGGCCGAGGCGCGGACAAGCCCGGCAGCGATCTTGACGAGCGTCGACTTGCCCGCGCCGTTCGGGCCCAGCAGACCGACGAGCTGCCCCTCCTCGACGGTCAGGTCGACACCGCGCAGCGCGCGCACCGAGCCGTAGCGCTTCTCGAGATTGCGGACGGCGAGCGCGTCGGGCACAGTGCCACTATGCCGCGTGGGTATATGGAGGGCCCCGCATCCGAGGAGGCGGAGCGCCGGGCGGAAGAGCTCGAGCGCGGAGTCCTCCCGGACGACCCGACGCCTGCCTACCCGGCCGTCTACGGGTGCACCGACGACGATCCCGAGCCGCACTTCCTGGGCTGGGCGAACGAGGTCGATCCGGACGAGCTCTTCGCGAGCGGCAAGGCCTGGGGCGTCACCGTTCGTCGCGTCGCGGCCGCCACCGACTCCTAGGTCGCTCGCCGGTCTCGCCGAGCGCGCGCGCGGCGGCCCGTACGTCGTCGGCGTGCAGCTCCATGACCGCTTCGCGCGTCAGCTCGGCACCCGTCAGCCGCAGCGCCTGCGCGTTGAGCGACTGCTCGAACAGCGTGCGCGCGAAGCGCGCGTTGCCGAACCCTTCGCCGCGCTCGACGACGTCGAAGATACGGCGCAGCTCCGACTCGGCGTCCGCTGCGAGGACGTAGCCGTTACGGGCGGCGAAGTCCTGCGTGATGTCGAGCAGCTCGGGGGTCGAGTAGTCGAGGAAGACGATCTCGCGCGCGAAGCGCGAACGAAGGCCGGGGTTCGACCGCACGAAGCGATGCATGAGGCGCGGGTAGCCGGCGACGATCACGACGAGCCGGTGCCGGTAGTCCTCCATCCGCTTGAGCAGCGTCTCGATCGCCTCCTGTCCGAAATCGAGGCGCTCGGCGGGCGGCGAGAGCGCATAGGCCTCGTCGATGAACAGCACGCCGTCGAGGGCGCGCCGGATCGCGCGGTCGGTCTTCATCGCGGTCTGCCCGACGTACTCGCCGACGAGGCCGGCGCGGTCGACCTCGACGAGATGGCCGCGCTCGAGCAGCCCGAGCGAGCGGTACATCTGCGCGAGCAGCCGCGCGACGGTCGTCTTGCCGGTGCCGGGGTTGCCGAGGAAGACGAGGTGCTGCGAGGTCGCGACCTCCGGCAGCTCGAGCTCCCGGCGCCGCGACTGCACCTCGAGGAACGCGACGAGCGCGCGCACCTGCTCCTTCACGGTCTCGAGGCCGACGAGCGCGTCGAGCTCGGCCTGCAGCTCGACCATCGGCCGCGCCGGCTCGGTCTGCGCGAGCGACTCGCGGACGACCTCGAGCGCCTGCGCGCCGGGGCCGACGGCGATCCGGTCGCCGAGCATGCGCAGTGCGTCGCGCGGCCTCATGGAGAGGTCCTACCTAGGAAAGCGTCTCGATGAACTCGTCGATCGTCAACGCCGGCAGCGTCGCGATCCGGGTCGACCCGCGCGCGCCGAGCGCGACCGAGACGCGCGCGACGGTCGCGGTGTCGGGCGCCTCGACGACGTTGACGAAGTCGAACTCGCCCAGCGTCGCCCACTGGTGCAGGACGCGCGCGCCGAGCTCCTCGACGTCGCGATTGACCTCGCGAAGCCGGTCGGGGTTCGACTTCAGCGTCTGCACGCCCTGCGTCGAGAGCGACGAGAGGAGGATGTAGATCGGCATGGCCGGAACCTACTCGACCGCCTCTGCCCGTGCCGCCTGGTCGACGTACAGCAGCGCGCCGCCGATGTAGAGGAGCGGGCTGAGCACGATGTCGGCGAGGACGATCGCGATCTTCTGCGCCTGGTCGCCCTGCGTGTGCAGGAGCACGAGCAGCGCGAACCGGCAGACGCCGTAGACGATGCAGAGCGTCGCGAGGCCGGCGAGCGAGTGGACGAGATCGGCGCGGCCGAGCCGGGCGCCGCGGCGAAGCGCCGGGACGAGGTCGAGGTGCTCGGCGACCGCGGCCGGCACGGCGAGCCCGAACAACGCGAACCAGAAGACCCCGGGCAGCACGTACAGGCGCAGCAGCACCGGGAACGGCACGTAGACGATCAGCGCGGCCGCGAACGCCGTCCATGACCATTCCTCCGAGCTCATCAGGCACGATGCCCGGACGAACGCTGCGCAGACGAGCGGCCCGAGGATCCACGCGAGCACGGTCTGCGCGCGGACGCTCTGCCCGAGCGACGCGAGGTCGATCGCGAGAAACGAGAGCCCGAGCGCGAGCACCGCCCAGAAGTGGTCGCCGTAGAATCGGATCGACTCCGCGACCAGCTGCCCGACCGTCCGCTGGGCGGGCGGCAGCGCAACGGGACGACTCTCTGAGCTCACGCCGCGCAGGGTATCGTCGTCACCGATGGGCTACGACGTCGTGAAGGCGGAAGACCTCGAGTGGGACGAGCGCGAGCCGATGCACGGCCAGGCGCCGCGCAGCCAGGCGTCGGTGACCGATGCCGTGAAGCTCGAGAACTCCCGGGCGCGGATGTGGCGGTACCCGGCGCGGACACGTGGGCGACGGCATCTCGATCCGGATCAGGAAGAGGTCTTCGTCCCGCTGCAGGGGACACTGACGATGCTGCTCGGCGAGCCGTGGGAGCGCGTCGACGTCGGCGCCGGCGGCGTGATCGCCGTGCATCCGGGCACGCCGATGCAGGCGCGGAACGAGACCGACGAGGACGTCGTGTTCCTCGCGTACGGCGCGCCGACCGACCACGGCCACGCCGAGTTCTTCGACGACGTCGAGTCGATCTAGCGTCGTAGAGCCCACAGCAGGGCGCCCACGAGCAGCACGCCGGCGCCGGCCAGAGCTGATGCGAACGGCAACGTCACCGCGAGCGCCGCGCAACCGGCGACTCCCGCACCGGCGAGCCACCGCGGCCAGCGCCGCTGCTCGGCCGGCAGCGTCCACGCGGATGCGTTCGCGACGGCGTAGTACGTGAGGACGGTGAACGAGCTGAACCCGATCGCCGACCGCAGATTGGCCACCGACACGGCCACGATCACGAGCGCTGCGATCGCAAGCTCGGCGCGGTGCGGCACCCGGTGGCGCGGGTGCACGGCGTCGAGCCGGCCCGGCAGGTCTCTGTTGCGCGCCATCGCGAGCACCGTCCGGCTGACGCCGGCGAGGAGCGACAGGAGCACCCCGAGCGAGGCGATCGCTGCGCCGACGCGCACCGCCGACGCGAGCGAGCCCAGGCTGCCTGCGCGCACGGCGTCGGCGAGCGGCGCCGACGAAGCGGCGAGGCGCTGCGGCCCGAGCGCGAGCAGCGCGCCGATCGCGACGGCGGCGTAGATCGCGAGCACGATCCCGAGCGCGAGCGGAATCGCCCGCGGGATCGTCCGCTCGGGGTCGCGCACCTCCTCGCCGAGCGTCGCGATGCGCGCGTAGCCGGCGAACGCGAAGAAGAACAGACCGCCCGCCTGCAGGATCCCGTACGCGCCCGACGACGCGCCGAAATCGATCCGCCCGACGCTCGCCTGGCCGCCGAGCAGCGTTGCCGCGATCACCGCGGCGAGCGTCGCGAGGACGACGGCGACGATCACCCGCGTCGCTGCAGCTGTCCGCTCGATTCCGAGGTAGTTCAGCGCCGCAACCGCAACGACCGCTGCGACCGCGAGCGGTCGCGCAGCCGCCGGCCAGGCATAGGCGCCGAACGTCAGCGCCATCGCCGCGCAGCTCGCCGTCTTGCCGACGACGAATCCCCAGCCGGCGAGGTAGCCCCAGAACGGGCCGAGGCGTTCACGCCCGTAGACGTACGTGCCGCCGGAGACCGGATAGATCGCCGCGAGCTGGGCCGAGGACGTCGCGTTGCAGTAGGCGACGAACGCGGCGACCGCCAGGCCGAGGAGCAGGCCGCCGCCGGCGGCGCGTGCGGCGGGCCCGATGGATGCGAAGACGCCGGCGCCGATCATCGACCCGAGGCCGATCACCACCGCGTCGCCGGTGCCGAGCCGCCGGGCCAGCTCGTGCGGGCGGTCGCCTACAGCCGCGCGAGACACGTGCCGAGCAGCTCGAACGCCTCGTCGAAGCGCCACTTCGACCGGTCGGGCTCGTCCGGCGCGTTCGAGACGACGCGCAGCTCGACGGCGGGGACTCCGGCGAGCGCGCACGCGCGCAGCACGCCGAAGCCCTCCATCGCCTCGACGTCGCAACCGGTGCCGGCCCCGACCTTCCCAGACGTCGCGATCGGGAGGACGTGCGCTTCGGGAAGCCTTTCCCGGACGCGTGCGAGCAGAGCCGCGTCCGGCTCGACCCGATCGACGCGCGGCAGCGTCGTCGATGCGTCGATCACGTCGCAGTAGACCGCTTCCGAGCCGAGCACGATCGAGAGCGGCGCGAGTCCGCGACCGCCGGCGATGCCGACCTGCAACACGGCGTCGGGCCGGCGATCCGCCACGACGCGCGCCGTCTGGAGCGCCGCCTCGACGGGCCCGATGCCGCAGACGAACGTCTCGTAGCCGCGTACGTGCGCGAGCTCGCCCTCGGTGGCGGCGACGACGAGCACTTAGGCGGCGACCGCTTCGCCGGCGCGCGCGAAGACGAGGTCGCCGTTCTGCGCGTCGACGCGGATCGTGTCGCCGTCGGCGAAGTCGCCCTCGAGCAGCCGGAGCGCGAGCGGATTCTCGACGAGCCTCTGGATCGCGCGCTTCAGCGGCCGCGCCCCGTACGCAGGGTCCCACCCCGCGTCACCGAGCGCCTCCTTTGCGGCGTCGGTCAGCTCGAGCGAGATCTTCCGCTCGGCGAGCCGGCCGCGCAGCCGCTCGAGCTGCAGGTCGACGATCGAGCCGATCTGCTCGCGCGACAGCGGGTCGAACACCACGATCTCGTCGATCCGGTTCAGGAACTCCGGCCGGAAGTGCTCGCGCATCGCCTCGGCGCTGCGGATGTTCGACGTCATGATCAGCACCGTGTTGCGGAAGTCGACCGTGCGGCCCTGGCCGTCGGTCAGGCGGCCGTCGTCGAGGACTTGCAGCAGCACGTCGAACACCTCGGCGTGCGCCTTCTCGATCTCGTCGAGCAGGACGACGCTGTACGGGCGCCGCCGCACCGCCTCGGTCAGCTGCCCGCCCTCGTCGTACCCGACGTAGCCGGGCGGCGCGCCGATCAGTCGCGCGACCGTGTGCCGTTCCTGGTACTCCGACATGTCGATCCGCACCATCGCGCGATCGTCGTCGAACATGAACTCGGCGAGCGCTCGCGCGAGCTCGGTCTTGCCGACGCCGGTCGGCCCGAGGAAGACGAACGAGCCGATCGGCCGGTTCGGATCCTGCAGCCCGGTCCGCGCGCGGCGGAGCGCATTCGCGACCGCCTCGACCGCGGCCTCCTGACCGATGACGCGCTGGTGCAGCCGCTCCTCCATGTGCACGAGCTTCTGCGTCTCGCCCTCGAGGAGGCGGTCGACGGGGATCCCCGTCCAGCGGCCGACGACCTGCGCGATGTCGTCCTCGTCGACCTCTTCCTTCACCATCGACTCGGTCGGAGACTCGCGCTCGGCGAGCTCCTTCTCGAGCGCGGGGATCTCGCCGTAGCGGATCTCGGCCACGCGCTGGAGGTTGCCGCCCCGCTCCTCACGGTCGGCCTCGCGACGCAGCTCGTCGATGCGCGTCTTGATCTCGCCGACGCGGTCGAGCGCCTGCTTCTCCTCGTTCCAGCGCGCCTGCAGCGCGTCGCGCTCGTCCTTCGCGTCGGCGAGCTCGTGCTCGACGGGCGCGCGGACGTCGTCCGACTCCTTCGCCATCGCGGCGAGCTCGATTTCGAGCTGGCGCACCCGACGGTCGGCCTCGTCGAGCTCGACCGGCCGCGAGTCGATCTCCATCTTCAGGCGCGACGCCGCCTCGTCGACGAGGTCGATCGCCTTGTCGGGCAGGAAGCGGTCCGCGATGTAGCGGTCGGAAAGCACCGCGGCGGCGACGAGCGCGCTGTCCCGGATCGCGACCTTGTGGTGCGACTCGTACGTGTCCTTGAGCCCGCGCAGGATGGCGATCGTGTCGGCGACCGACGGCTCGCCGACGAACACCGGCTGGAAGCGGCGCTCGAGCGCGGCGTCCTTCTCGATGTGCTTGCGGTACTCGTCGAGCGTCGTCGCGCCGACGCAGCGCAGCTCGCCGCGCGCGAGCATCGGCTTCAACAGGTTCGCGGCGTCGACCGCGCCCTCTGCGGCCCCCGCTCCGACGATCGTGTGCAGCTCGTCGATGAACAGGATCAGCCGCCCCTCGGCGTTCGAGATCTCGTTCAGCACCGCCTTCAGGCGCTCCTCGAACTCGCCGCGGTACTTCGCGCCCGCGAGCAGGCCGCCGAGGTCGAGCGCCCACACGCGCTTGCCCTTCAGGCCCTCCGGGACGTCGCCGGCGACGATCCGCTGCGCGAGCCCTTCGACGATCGCAGTCTTGCCGGTGCCCGGCTCGCCGATCAGCACGGGGTTGTTCTTCGTCCGGCGCGACAGCACCTGGATGACGCGACGGATCTCCTCGTCGCGGCCGATCACCGGGTCGAGCTTGCCCTGCTCCGCCGCCTCGGTCAGGTCGCGGCCGTACTTGCTCAGCGCCTGGTACGTCCCCTCCGGATCCTGCGAGGTGACGCGCTGGCCGCCGCGCACGGCGGCGATCTTCGCCTCGAGCTGCTCGCGCGGAACGAGATCGAGCGCGAGCAGCAGATGCTCGACCGACACGTAGTCGTCCTGCATCCGCTTCGCCTCGTCGAACGCCTCGTCGAGGACGCGCGCGAACGCACTGCCAACCTGCGGCTGCTGCTGCGCGCCCTGGATGCGCGGCTTCGTCGCGAGCGTGGCCTCCGCGTGCGCCCGTAGCGCGTCGGCGTCGGGGACGAGCTCGCGCGGCAGCTCCTGGTCGAGCAGCGCGAGCGTCAGGTGCTCGGGATAGAGCTCGGGGTTCGCGTTGCGGCGCGCCAGCTCCTGCGCCGCGGCGACCGCCTCCTGGGACTTGATCGTCAGCTTGGTGAAATCCATTCCTTACCTTCTTTCTGGGCTGCGTTCCTCGCGGTACACCACGAGGTCGCGCCGGTAGTGCTTGTGCACCTTCTGAATCTCGTCCTGCACCTGCGCCTGCAGCCGCTCGATCTGCGCGTGCGCCTTGCGCAGCTCGTCCTCGAGGCGCAGCACGAGCTCGACGCCCGCGAGGTTGAGCCCGAGCTCGGTCGTCAGGCGCTGGATGATGCGCAGCCGCTCGACGTCGGCCTCGCTGTAGAGGCGCGTGCCGCCGGGCGTCCGCTGCGGCCGTACGAGGCCTTTCTGCTCGTAGATGCGCAGCGTCTGCGGATGCATGCCGACGAGGTCGGCCGCGACGCTGATCATGTAGATCGGCCGCTCGCTCATGCGAGTCTGCGCCTCCGGTAGAGCGCGACGCCGGCAACGACGATCGCGAGCACGACGAGGAGCCCGATCCAGCCGCCGATCCGGAGCGCGGTCGAGACGCCGTTCCAGGCGAACATCCAGATGAAGAGCTTGCCGAGCCCGCCGATCGCACCCGCCTTCGCGGCGACGACGCCGCCACCGGCGACGACGCCGCCTGCGCTCTTGAGGCCGAGCTTCTGGCTGCGCTGCTCCGCCGTCTCCGGCTCCGGCGCCTCGCGCGGGCCCTGATCGAGCAGGTCGTCGTGCTTCGGCATCAGCCGGTCACCTTCTGCAGTTGCTCGAGGAGCTCGCGCTCCTTCTTGTTGACGCGCTTCGGCACCCGGATGCGGACCCGTGCGAGCACGTCGCCCTTGCCGCCGCCGTTGATGCGCGGCGCGCCGCGGCCCTTGATGCGGATCAGCTTGCCGTCCTCGGAGCCCGACGGGATCTTCAGCGACACCGTTCCCTGCGGCGTCGGCACCTCGACCGAGCCGCCGAGCGCGGCGGTCGCGAACGAGACGGGCGCGTTCACGACGAGGTCGTCGCCGCGGCGCTCGTAGACGGCCGACTTCGCGACGTGCACGAGCACGACGAGGTCGCCGGCGGGTCCGCCGTTCTCGCCGGCCTCGCCCTTCCCCTTCATGCGGATGCGCGTGCCGTCCTTGACCCCCGGCTTGATCTTCACCGTGTACGTCTTGATGCGGCGCTCCCGGCCGGTGCCGCGGCAGTGCTTGCACGGCTGCTCGATGACGGTGCCGTTGCCGCGACAGCGCGGGCACGGCTGCGACAGCGCGAACAGGCCCTGCGACTCGGACTTGACGCCGCGGCCGTTGCATTCCGGGCAGATGACCGGCGCGGTGCCGGGCTCGGCGCCCGTGCCGCCGCACACGTGACACGCGACGGTGAGCTCAACCGGAACCTTCGCCTCGGCGCCCTGGAGCGAGTCCTCGAACGAGAGGCGCACCTGGGCCTCGACGTCGGCGCCGCGCACCGGCTGGCGGCGCGTGCGCTGTTGCGTCCGGCCGCCGCCACCGCCGAAGAGACCGCCGAACAGGTCGCCGAGGTCGCCGACGTTGAAGTCGCCGAAGTCGACGTTGACGTTCTGCGGTCCGGCGCCGGCGCGGCCGTTCTGGGAGCCGAAGCGGTCGTACTCCTTGCGCTTCTCCTCGTCACCCAGCACGTCGTACGCGTGCTGCACCTCCTTGAACCGCTCCTCTGCGGCGGTGTCGCCGGGGTTGCGGTCGGGGTGGTGCTCGCGCGCGAGCTTGCGGTACGCCTTCTTGACCTCGTCCTGCGACGCGGTCTTCGAGACGCCGAGCGTGTCGTACAGGCTGCTCATTCGGCGACGATCACCCGCGCCGGCCGCAGCACGCGGTCGCCCAGCTTGTAGCCCTTCTGGATCACGTCGAGCACGTCGCCCTGCTCGCGATCCTCCGCCGGCTGCGCGAGCAGCGCCTCGTGGACGTGCGGATCGAACTTCGCACTCGCGTCGATCTCGGTCAGGCCGTTCCGCTCGAGCAGGGACGCGAGCGAGCGGTGCACGAGCCGCACTCCCTCTTCGAGTTGCGCGCCCTCGTGCTGCTCGGCCGCGGTCAGCGCCCGCTCGAGGTCGTCGAGGACCGGGAGCAGCTCCTTGACGATGCGCTCGTTCGCCAGCGCGACATACTCCTGGCGCTCCCGCGCCGCGCGCTTCTTGTAGTTCTCGAACTCGGCGGCGAGCCGCAGCAGCCGGTCGTCCTCGACCGGAGCTGCTGCGGGCTCCTCCACCTGCGGCTCGTCCAGCTGGGCCTCGTCCTGTTGCGTCGGCTCGTCCGTCATTACGACGTCTTCGCCTCCTCGTCGACGACCTCGTACTCGCCCTCTTCGACGACCTCGTCCTCGGCGGACGCTGCACCGTCGGTCGGCGCCGACTGCGCCTGGGCCGTCGCCTGCGCGTACACGGCCTCGGCGAGCTTGTGCGACGCCTCCTGCAGCGCCTCGGTCTTCGCACGGATGTCGCCGACGTCGTCGCCCTGCAGCGCCGTCCGCAGCTCCATGATCCGGCCCTCGATCGTCGAGGCCTCGGACTCTTCGAGCTTGTCACGGTGCTCCTTGAGCGAGCGCTCGGTCTGGTAGGCGAGCGTCTCGGCGACGTTCTTCGCGTCGACGGTCTCGCGGAGCTTTCTTGCCTCGTCGGCGTGCGACTCCGCGTTGCGGATCATCTCCTGGACCTCGTTGTCCGACAGGCCCGAGCCGCCCTGGATCTGGATCTGCTGCTCGTTGCCGGTGCCGAGGTCCTTCGCGGAGACGTTGATGATCCCGTTCGCGTCGATGTCGAACGTGACCTCGATCTGCGGCATGCCCCGCGGCGCCGGCGGGATGCCGACGAGCTGGAACTTGCCGAGCGTCTTGTTGTAGGCGGCCATCTCCGACTCGCCCTGCAGCACGTGCACCTCGACCGACGGCTGGTTGTCCTCGGCGGTCGTGAACGACTGCGACTTCTTCGTCGGGATCGTCGTGTTGCGCTCGATGAGCGCCGTCATGACCCCGCCCTTCGTCTCGATGCCGAGCGACAGCGGCGTGACGTCGAGCAGGAGGATGTCCTTGACCTCGCCCTTCAGCACGCCGCCCTGCAGGGCCGCGCCGACGGCGACGACCTCGTCCGGGTTGACGCCCTTGTGCGGGTCCTTGCCGACGATCTTCTTGACCTGCTCCTGCACGGCGGGCAT
>JAICLU010000115.1 GCA_025925195.1 Thermoleophilia bacterium | reverse complement strand
GACGGCGACTTCTGGCTGCTCGGCCGCGTCGACGACGTGATGAACGTGTCGGGCCACCGCATCTCGACGATCGAGGTCGAGTCGGCGCTCGTCGACCACCAGGAGGTGGCGGAGGCCGCCGTCTGTTCGCGCAAGGATGCGATGACCGGTGAGGCGATCGTCGCGTACGTCACGCTCAAGGGCGGCAAGGAGGGATCGGTCGAGAAGCTGCAGGAGCTTCGCGACCACGTCGCCAAGAAGATCGGCCCGATCGCGAAGCCGGCCAACATCGTGTTCACGCCCGAGCTGCCGAAGACGCGCAGCGGCAAGATCATGCGGCGCCTGCTCCGCGACGTGGCGGAGAACCGCCCGCTCGGCGATACGACGACGCTCGCAGACCCGGCCGTCGTCGGCGAGATCCAGACGCGTGCGTCTACGGAGGGGGCCGACGATTCCTGAGGCCCATAGGACTGGGTCCGTCCGTACCGAATGATTGGATAGGCGCGTTTACCAAGCACAGAAGACGAACCGTCGGGTTGAAAGCACTCTGACGGGCGGATCCCGGGCCCAGGTGCTAACCGGACCGCCGACCCGGACGACGTGAAAGCAGTTCCAGCGGCCCGGCACTCGCCGGGCCGCAGCATTTTGCGTACCTGCCGCGGCGAAAGACCCGTTTCACCTGTGATGAGACGGAACCGCCTGACCTGGCTCGCGGTCGTGGTCGTGGTGGCTGCGGCGATCGGACTGATCGCCGCGTTCGCCGGCGGCGGCTCGACGAGCGCCTCGCGCGGCGGGCACGACAACGACAGCGCGGCATCGCTCTCCTCGGCCCCGCGCTCGGGGACGACGCCGGCGGCGACGACCGGCGCGGTCAAGGGGGCGCAGGCGGCGCTCACCGGCGGCGGCAGGCTCGTCTCCGGCTCCACGAACCTGCTCGCGCTTGGCGACTCCGAGCGCGCCCGTCTCGTCGGGCGGCCCGTGTCGGGGCTGAACGTCCAAATTTCGAGCCTCGCCGGGCACGACGGCTTCTGGATCGGCGGCGGCGCCAACCGGATGCGCGTGCACGTGACGGGCGGCAACGGCGGCCTCGCCGTCGGCGACATCATCAGCTTCCACGGCACGCTTGCACGGGATGCCGCCGGTACCGCGGGGACGCACGTCCGCGTCGATGTGCGCCGTTCGTCGCTGAAGCGCTAAAGCAGCTTCTCGAACCGGTCCGGGTCGTCGAACGGCCCGATCACCGCGAGGCGCAGCGCCTCGTCGTGGATCAGGTCGGCCGCGACGCGCTGCACGTCCTCCGCGGTGACGGCGTCGAGCGCGGCGAGCACCTCCTCGAGATCGGGCGCGCGGCCCTCGAGCACCTCGCGGCGCAGCCCGAAGAGCGTCAGCCCTTGCGGCGACTCGAGCTCGAGCACGAACCGGCCCTTCGAGAACGACCGTGCCTTCTCGAGCTCGTCCGCCGGCACCGGCTCGGCCGCGATCTTCCGCAGCTCGCCTGCGATCGTCGTCACCGCGTCGTCGATGCGCTTGATGTCGACCCCGGCCTGCGAGTAGAGCGAGCCCGCGTCGGTGTAGCTGTGGTTGACGCCGAAGACGTAGTAGGCGAGACCGCGCCGCTCGCGCACCTCGGTGAAGAGCCGGGAGGACATGCCGCCGCCGAGCACGCCCGCGACGAGCTGCAGCGCGTACCGGTCGGGATGCTCGATCGGATAGCTCGGGACGCCGAGGACGATGTGCGCCTGATCGGACTGCTTCGTGAACACCTTGACCCGGCCGGTCGCGTGTGGGCCGACCGCCTCCGGCGCCGGCGTCTCCTGCGCCGGCAGGTCGCCGAACAGCTCCTGCGCGCGCTCGAGCGCGTCGTCGCCGACGCGGCCGCCGAGCCCGAGCACCATGCGCGACGGGTGGTACCACCGTTGGAGGTACGACATGAACGTCTCGCGCGTCGCGCCGCGCACCGTGTCCTTCGTGCCGATGATGTCCCAGCCGAGCGGCTGGTCTCCGTACAGCAGCTCCTCGTAGACGCCGCCGACGAAGTCGCGCGGCGTGTCGAAGTACATGTTCATCTCCTCGACGATCACACCCTTCTCGCGCTCGATCTCCTCCGGGTCGAAGAGCGAGTTGCGGAGCATGTCGACGAGCACGTCGAGCGCCGTGTCGCGCGCCTCGGCGGCGCAGCGGACGTAGTACGCCGTGTACTCCTTGCCGGTGAAGGCGTTGAGCTGGCCGCCGATCGCGTCGATCTCCCCCGCGATGTCGCGGGCGGTGGGCCGCTTGTCCGTCCCCTTGAAGAACATGTGCTCGGAGAAGTGCGCGATCCCGTTCGAGTCGCGCGTCTCGTACCGGGAGCCGGCGGCGAGCATGATCATGCACGTGACGGATTGCGCCTGCGGCAGGTTCGCCGTCAGGACGCGCATGCCGTTCTCCAGGGTGTGCCGTTCGAAGGTGCTCACTCGAGGGTTCCTCGCAGGATCGACAACGGGATCACGCCGGAGCGTACGTCGGCGTCACGATCCTCCGGCGAATCGATCGGCGGGCCGTTCCGCACCTTCGCCGAGCACTCGTCGAGCGAGAGCGCGACGACCTCGGTCGTCTTCAGCTCCTTCTCGGACGGCTGCCGCGCCTCGTGCCAGCGGCCCGGGGCGATGTGCTCGACGATCGCTTCGAGCGCGGCGAGCTTCTCGTCTCCCTCGACGCGGCGGGCCCGGCCGAGCACGACAGCGCTGCGGTAGTTGACCGAGTGGTTGAAGACCGACTTCGCGAGCACGATCCCGTCGAGATGCGTGACGGTCACGCAGACCGGCACGCCCTTGTGGAGCTCCTTGAGCATCCGGCTCGCCGGCGAACCGTGCAGGTAGAGGACGTCGCCGAGGCGCGCGTGCAGCGTCGGGATCACGTACGGTTGCTCGTCGACGACGAAGCCGAGGTGGCAGAGGAAGCCGTCGTCGAGGATCGCGTCGACGGTCTCACGGTCGTAGTGACCGCGCTCGGGGTGGCGCCGGACGCGTGTGCGCTCAGCGGCCAAGGATCTCGGCTTCCTTCTCCCGGGACAACGTCGGACGTGTACCGGGCTCGCCGCGATCCCACACCTCGGTGTCGCGGACGGTCTCGGCCAGCGGCCGGAATGTCAGTCCGGCGGCGCGCGCCGCGGAGACATCCCGCTCCATGAGCTCGCCTGCGCCGCCGGGCAGCCAGAGCGGCAGCTCCGTCCACGGTTGTACGCCCGCGTCGAGAATCGCCTGCTCGTCGACCCAGACGAGGCTCGCCGACGAGCCGAGCGCGACGCGTGTCGCCTCGAGCAGCCCGCCGAGCGTCAGCGGCTCGGCCGGGCCGGTTGCGTCGAACGTGCCGCCGGGGCCGTCGAGCGCGAGCCGCACGAGCCACGCGGCCAGGTCTCGGGCGTCGACGAGCTGGACGGGCGCGCCGGGGTCGCCGGGCGCCAGCACGTCGCCGCCGGCGGCGAGCCGCCGCGGCCAGTACGTGAAGCGGTCGGTCGGGTCGTACGGCCCGACGATCAGCCCGGCCCGCACGCGGGCGCTGCGGTCGCCGTAGATCTCCTCGACGACGCGCTCGCACGCGCGCTTGAGCGCGCCGTAGTGCTCGGCGACGTCCTCGGTCGCCGGATCCGCGAGCTCCTCCGGCTCGGAATAGACCGAGATCGTCGAGACGAAGACGTACCGCTCGACTGCGCCGCGCAGCAGTTCCGCCGACTGCCGCACGATGCGCGGCACATAGCCGCTCGTGTCGACGACGCCGTCCCAGGCGCCGCCGCGCAATGCGTCGAGCCCGTCGTCGCGGTCGCCGTGCAGGTGCTCGGCTTCGGGGAACAACTCCGGGTTCGTCGTGCCGCGCGTGAACGTCGTCACGTCGTGCCCCTCGGCGAGCGCCCGCGCGACGACGTGCCGTCCGAGGAACTTCGTGCCACCGAGGACGAGGAGCTTCACCCCGGGTACCCCTCGATCACCCGGGCAATCGCGTCGACGCCGAACTGCAGCGCGTCGGCCGGCACGCGCTCGTCGGCCGCGTGGATCAGCGGCACGACGTCGAAGGACGCCGGCAGCTTGAGCGGCAGGAAGCCGTACGACTGGACGCCGGCGCGCGTCAGATGTCGTGCATCGGTGACGCCGGCCTGCAGCATGGGGACCGGTATGCCGTCCGGGTCGAGCTCGCGGATCGCACCGGCGAGCAACTCGAACTGCGACAGGTCGGGCTCGGGCGGGCCGGGATCGTGGCGCACGAGCTCGAGCTCGACGTTCTCGCGGCCGACGAGGTCGTACAGCTCGCGGATCAGGTCGTCCGGCGTCTGACCCGGCAGGATGCGCCCGTCCAGCTGCACCTCGACCTCGCTCGGGATGACGTTGATCTTGTCGCCGCCGCGCAGGATCGTCGGGCTGACGGTGTTGCGGATGACCCGGCCCAGGATGGGCTTGCCGATCGCCCGCACCGCGAGGTCGGCCGTGCGCGGGTCGAGCAGCCGGCGCATCGCGATCGCCTGCGGGCGCGGGAGATGCTCCGCCATCGTCTCGAACCATCGGCGCACGATCGGCGTGATGTGCACGGGCGGCTGCCTGCGGTCGAGGGTGCGCAGCACGTCGCCGAGCCGCCGCATCGCCGAGCCGCGGACGCCCATCGCGCCGTGGCCGCCCGGTCCGCGCACCGTCATGCGCAGCCAGCAGATCTGCTTCTCCGCCACCTGGATCGGATAGAAGCGGCGACCGCTGATCGTCTGCGCGGCTCCGCCGAACTCGCCGAGCGCGTGCTTCGCGCCGCCGAGCGCGTCCGCATGCTCGTCTGCCATGAACGTCGCGCCCTCGTCGCCGCCGTTCTCCTCGTCGCTCAGGATCAGCAGGACGAGCGGCGTCGCACTATTCGCGGCGACCGCGTCGAGAAATGCGCGGACGCACATGGCGACGCCGCTCTTCATGTCGAGCGCGCCGCGGCCCCAGATGAGGCCGTCCACGAGCTCGCCGCCGAACGGCGGATGCGTCCACCGCTGGCCGGCGGTCGTGACGACGTCCACGTGCCCGTACAGCAGGAGCGGTGGGCAGTCCTTCGTGCCCGCGTGGCGTGCGACGAGATTCGGCCGGCCCGAGGTCTTCTCGTACCGCTCGGTTTCGATCCCGTTCGCGTGCAGGAGCGACTCGATGTGCGCGACGCACGGCTCCTCGTTGCCGGGCGGGTTCGTCGTGTCGAACCGGATCAGCTTCTGCAGCAAGGTCGCGACGTCCGTCACGCTTCTCCGAGCGCCTCGAGCAAGCGATCCACCTCGTCGGTGGTGTTGTAGTGGACGAAGCCGACGCGCACGGCGCCCTCGGCCGAGAGCCCGAGACGCTCCATGATCTCGACCGCGTAGTAGTTCCCGTCCCACACGGCGATGTCGCGCTCGGCAAGCTGCTCGGCGACCGAGCGCGGCGACCGGCCGGCGGCGTTGAAGGCGAAGGTCGGCACCCGGCCGTCCATCGTGCGCAATCCGTACATCTCGATACCTGCGGGCAGCCCGTCGAGGAACCGCTGACCGAGCGCCCGCTCCTGCTCGCGGATCGCGCTCCACCCGACCGACTCGATGTACTCGACCGCGGCGACGAAGCCGGCGAGCAGCTCGTGCGGCAGCGTCCCCGTCTCGTACGGATGGTCGGCGGGCCGCACCTTGTACGTGCGCATCTGCTGCGTCAGGGTCGAGCGAACAAAGCCAAGCCCCAGGTGCGGCCCGAAGAACTTGTACGGCGAGCAGAGCAGCACGTCGGCGCCGAGGTCGGCGACGTCGATCGGGCCGTGCGGGCCGTAGTGGACTGCGTCGGCCCAGGCGAGCGCGCCGGCGGCGTGTGCGAGCTCGACGATCCGCTTCGCGTCGGTCGTCGTCCCCACCGCATTCGACGCGAGGGGGAACGCGACGACGCGTGTGCGGTCGGTCAGCTTCCCCTCGAGGTCGTCGTAGTCGAGCGTCGTGTCGTCATTGACGTCGACGAACTGCACCGTCAGGCCACGGTCGTGCGCGAGCTCGAGCCACGGCGAGACGTTGCCGTCGTGGTCGAGCTTCGTGCAGAGGATCTCGTCTCCCTCCGCGAGGGTGCGGCCGACGGTGCGGGTGAGCGCGAAGTTGAGCGTCGTCATGTTCGCTCCGAAGAACGCCTCGTCTGGCTCGCAGCGCAGGAACGCGCCTGCCGTCAGACGCGCCCGCGTGACGAGGGCGTCGCTGCGGCGGCTGTTGCCGAACGGGCCGCCGAGGTTCGCGTTCGACTCGCGGAGGTAGCCCGCAATCGCGTCGATCACCGAGTCCGGGACCTGCGTCCCGCCGGGCCCGTCGAAGAACGCGGTCGGCACCTGGAGCGCGGAAAACTGGTCGCGAACGTCCACGGACGGACACTACCCTGAGGCCCGTGAGCACCCTGACGCCTCCACGCGAGCGGCTCGACACGGGCGAAGGCACGGGCCTCGGCAAGCCCTGGCAGGTGATCGTCCTGAACGACGACCACAACACGTTCCAGGGCGTCGCGTTCGCGCTCTCTGCGGTCATCCCCGGCGTCGACTACGACAAGGGGATGGCGCTCGCGACGAAGATCGACGCGACCGGGCTCGCCGTCGTGTGGTCGGGCCATCGCGAGCAGGCCGAGCTCTACTGGGAGCAGCTGAAGGGCTACGGCCTGACGATGGCGCCGCTAGAGGCTTGACCAGCGGTACGCCGGTTTCACCGTCAGCGACGCGCCGATGAAGCAGTCCCGCTCCGCTTTTGCGAGCAGCTCCGCGAGCTCGTCCTCGCCGGGCTGCTGCGTGAAGCGCACCTCGAGCTCGACGTCGATCTCGGTCGCCGCATAGCGCCCGTCGCTCTCGCGGCGCGAGAACAGCGCCCGCGCCGAGCCGCGCGAGGACTCGACGTGGTTTGCGGCCCGGCGGGCGTGATGGTCGAGGCTCGCGAGCGAGCAGCGGACGAGCGCAGCGAGCAGCAGGTGCTCCGGCGTCCATTCGGCGCCGGCGCCGAGCGGCGTCCCGTCCTCGGTGCGGACGTCGTCGCCGAGGTCGATCGCGAACCGGAACTCTCTGGGCTTGATCGCCGCCACCACGGGATTGTGCCGTCCGGACCGGCGCCTACGCTTCGGGTCGTGCGGCGACTCCGTCCGTTGTCGGAAGCCGAGTGCTACGCCCGTTGCTACGGCGATCACGATCCGACCGTGCAGACGGTGAAGCTCGAGCCGCGCCGGCCGCGCTACCGGCTGCCCGTCTCGGGCGAGGACCTCCGCCGCGGGCTCGAGCAGCGGATCGACGAGCGGCTCACCGAAGCCGCAGCCGAAGCGGCATAGCGACGCCGAGCGCCGTTCCGGACGTCCTCGCGCCCGGTCTCCGGGTCGTGTTCGTGGGGATCAATCCCGGCCGCGTCTCGGATGCCGCGGGCGCGCACTTCGCGAACCCGCGGAACGACTTCTGGCGGTTGCTGCACGCCGCCCGGTTCACGTCGCGGCTCTACGACCCGAGCGAGCAGTTCGAGCTGCTGCGAGAGGGGATCGGGATCACGAACGCCGCCTACCGGACGACACCCGGCTCGGGCGATCTTCGCAAGAGCGACTTCGACGGCGCCCGGCTCGAGCGGCTCGCGCTCGAGCTGAAACCCGCGTGGATGGGCTTCGTCGGCAAGGAGGCATACCGCGGCGCGTTCGGTGCGCGGCCGGAGCTCGGTCTGCAGGAGCGGCGGCTCGGCGACACGCGGCTGTTCGTGCTCCCCTCGACGTCGCCCGCGAATGCCGCGGTCCCCTGGCGCGAGCGGCTGCGCTGGTTCCACGCGCTGTCGGGCATCGCCTCGGGGCTGCCCATGCGCCGGGGCGTACGGGCGCTCGTCGTCGACCCCGACCGCCGGATCCTCTTGCTGCACTATGCGAACGAATACGACTCGTGGTGGATCACGCCCGGAGGCGGGATCGAGACCGGCGAGAGCGACCACGAAGCGCTCCGGCGAGAGCTGCGCGAAGAGATCGGGCTCGAGCAATTCGAGATCGGCCCCCTTCTCTGGGAGAAGGAGCGCTACTTCATGCTCGACGCTGCGCATTGCGGCCAGCGCAACCGCGTCTATCTCGTCCGCGTGCCGGCGATGGAGGCGCGCGCGATCAGCGAGGCGCTCGACGCCCGGTGGTTCACGCTCGACGAGGTCGCGGGCTTGCCCGACGGCCCGTACGACCTCGACGACTTGCTCAGCTCCGCCAGCGATTGGTGATCGGCGTCCGCCGGTCGCGGCCGAACGCCTTCGGCCGTAGCCGGACGCCGGGCGGGGCCTGACGGCGCTTGTACTCGGAGCGGTCGACCAGAGCGACCGCGCGCGTCACGACGTCGGGGTCGAAGCCGTCGTTCGAGAGCTCCTCGAGCGTCCGGTCCTGCTCGACGTACGCCTCGAGCACCCGGTCGAGTTTCGGGTAGGGCGGCAGCGAGTCCTCGTCCAGCTGGTCGGCGCGCAGCTCGGCGCTCGGCGCACGGTCGATGATCGACTTCGGGATCAGCTCGCGGCCCGCGCGCTCGTTGAGGTGGAGCGACAGCCGGAAGACGTCGGTCTTGTAGACGTCCTTCAGCAGCGCGAAGCCGCCGGCCATGTCGCCGTAGAGCGTCGCGTAGCCCACCGACATCTCCGACTTGTTGCCGGTCGCGACGAGGAGCCAGCCGAACTTGTTCGACAGCGCCATCAGCAGCGTCCCCCGGATTCGCGCCTGCAGGTTCTCCTCCGCCAGATCGGGGTCGCGGCCCGCAAAGCTCGTCTCGAGCGCGCCGAGGAACTGCTCGACGATCGGCTCGATCGCGATCTCGCGGAAGTCGCAGCCGAGCGCCTCGGCCAGCTTCTGCGCGTCGCCGCGCGTCCCCTCGGACGAGTACCGCGACGGCATCGAGACGCAATGGACGTGCTCCGGCCCGAGCGTCTCGGCCGCGAGCGCCGCGACGAGTGCGGAATCGATGCCGCCGGACACGCCGACCACGATCTCCCGGAAGCCGTTCTTGCGGACGTAGTCGCCCAGGCCGAGCTCGAGCGCGCGACGCATCTGCTCGAGGTCGTCGCAGAACTCGGCGAGCAGCGGCTGCAGCGTGTCGTCGTGCGGGTGCGGCGACCCCACGTGGACCGTCGTCACGGGGAAGTCGCCGCGCTCGGCCGCCAGCGCGCGACGGCGGGCGTCGGTGAGCCGGCGCTGCACGACCGACGACGGGTCGACGTCCACGACGAGCAGGCATTCCTCGAAGCCCGGCGCGCGCGCGAGCACCGTCCCCTCGTCGTCGATGACGAGCGAGTGCCCGTCGAAGATCAGCTCGTCCTGGCCGCCG
>JAICLU010000195.1 GCA_025925195.1 Thermoleophilia bacterium | reverse complement strand
GGCCGAGGTCGCCGACGAGGCGAGGAGGCTGAGCGCATGGCTCGCGTCCTGACACTCCAGGCGCTGAACCGCGCGACGCTCGCGCGACAGCTGCTGCTCGAGCGGAAGAAGCTCTCGCCGCTCGCGGTGATCGAACGGTTGGCGGGGATGCAGGCGCAATGGGCGCCGGCTCCGTACGTCGGCCTGTGGACGCGCGTCGAGGGCTTCCGCCGCGAGACGCTCGAGCGCGCGCTCCTGCGCGGCGACGTCCTGAAGCCGACCGTGATGCGCGGCACCCTGCACCTCGTCACGAGGCGCGACTACCCGGTCTTCTGGTCCGCGCTCCGCGACATGCCGACGTGGTACGGCGCGAACCATCTCGAGCACGCGCTCGCAGTGGTCGCGGCCGCGCGCGAGCGAGCGCCGCTGACGCACGCGGAGGCGCTCGCCTGGCTCGCCGAGGAGCACGGCCACGTCGAGGACACCGACCGGCGGCGGATCTTCCATGCCGTCCGGCGCCGCGCCCACCTGCTACACGCTCCCGAGTCGGCGCTCTGGAAGGTGCGCGCCGGCACGGTCGTCTTCCACGCGGCGCCCGAGCCGGGGGAGGTCGACGTGCTCGCCGCCAGGGTCGAGCTCGTGCGCCGCTACCTCGCCGCGTTCGGGCCTGCGTCGCGAGCCGACATCGCCGACTGGTCAGGGTTGCGCGTGGCCGACTTCGCGCCGGCCCTCGACGTCCTCGAGCCGCTGCGACGGTTCAGGGACGAGCACGGCCGCGAGCTGCTCGACCTGCCGCGCGCGCCGCTTCCTGCCGCAGACCTGCCGGCGCCGGTGCGGTTCCTGCCGAAATGGGACAACGTCCTGCTCGCGTTCGCCGACCGCCGCCGCGTGATCGACGACGAGATCCGCAGGGTGGTGGTCGGAAAGAACGGCGACGTCGCGCAGACCGTGCTCGTCGACGGCCGCGTCGCCGCGACCTGGTCCTACGCCAAGGGGCGCGTGACGGTCGACTACCTCGCCGCTGCGACCCGCACGCAGAAGTCGGACGTCGCCGCCGAGGGCGAGCGGCTCCAGGCATGGTTGTCCTGATGTACGTCGGCGCCCATCTCAGCTCGTCGGGCGGCATCCACACGGCAGTCGACCGGGCCGAGGCGATCGGCGCCGAGTCGCTGCAGGTCTTCACGCAGAGCCCGCGCCAGTGGCGGCCGACGAACCACGACCCCGCGACGTTCGACCGGTTCCGCGAGCGCCGCGAGGAGGTCGGGCTCCATGGGGTTCTCTGCCACGCCCTCTACCTCTGCAACTTCGCCGCGACCGACGACGCGATCTACGAGAAGTCGGTCACGGCGCTGCGCACGACGATGGAAGTCGCCTGCGCGATCGGTGCCGACGCGGTCGTGTTCCACGTCGGCTCGCACCTTGGGGCCGGCTTCGACAAGGGCCTCGAGAAGGTGCTGCCCGCGATCGACCAGGTGCTCGAGCTCTGCAACGACACGACCTGGCTGCTGATGGAGAACTCCGCGGGCGCCGGCGGCACGATCGGCCGCTCTGTCGATGAGCTCGCGACGATCCACGAGCGGCTCGACCGGCATCCGCGGCTGGGCGTCTGCCTCGACTCCTGCCACCTCTACGTCTCCGGCGTCGACGTCACCGACCGGGCGACGCTCGACACGCTGCTCGACGAGCTCGACTCGGCGGTCGGGCTCGACCGGCTGCGTGCGCTGCACGTCAACGACTCCGCCGGCGAGCTCGGCTCGAACCGCGACCGCCACGCGAACATCGGCGACGGGCTGCTCGGCGAGGGGCTCGGGGTCTTCCTCGGGCATCCGAAGCTGCAGGGCCTGCCCGCCGTCCTCGAGGTCGAGGGCAAGGACAAGAAAGGCCCGGACGCAGACGAGATCCGCAAGACGAAAGCGATCCGGGCACGCGCTATCGCTGGGTGATCCTCGCCGCCGGGACGCTCGCGCAGGCGAGCTTCTCGGCCACCTCGGTCGCGCTACCCGCGCTCGGGCCCGCCTTCCGCAGCGAATATCACCTCTCGCTGCGCCAGGTCGGCGTCGTTCTCGCGGCCGTCGGCATCGGGATGCTGTTCACGCTGCTTCCGTGGGGGCTGCTGGCGGACACGCTCGACGAGCGCTGGGTGATCGCCGTCGGGCTCACGGCCTGCGGCGCCGCCCTTGCAGGCGCCGCATCCACGCATACGTACACGAGCCTGACGCTGATGCTCGTCCTCGCAGGCGCGCTGGGCGCGAGCGTCAATGCGGCGAGCGGCCGTGCCGTGATGGCGTGGTTCCCGCCCGCCGAGCTCGGGCTCGCGCTCGGGATCAGGCAGACCGCGATTCCGATCGGCGGCGCCGCCGGCGCCGCCATCCTGCCCGTGCTCGCCTCCGCCGGCGGCATCCGCCTCGCGTTGCTCGCACTCGCAGGCTCTGCGGTCGGCGGCGCGACGCTCGCCGCGGTCTTCATCCGCGGTTCGGTCGCCGGGGCGACGGTCGAGACGATCGTGGGCAGGCCGCTGCGGGAGAAGCGGCTGTGGCTCCTCTCGGCCGGCACCGCGCTCTACCTGACCTCGCAGATCGGGATCACAGGCTTCGTCGTCCTGTTCCTCCACGAACACCGTCACGTCTCGACGCATGCAGCCGCGGCACTCCTCGCAGGGATCAACGTGCTCGCGATCGGTGCACGTATCTTCTCGGGACGCATCTCCGACCGCGTCGGCGACCGTCTCGCGCCGCTGCGCACGATCGGCGTCGCGTGCGGGGTCGCAACCGCGGCCGTCGCCGCCGCGACCGACGCGCCGCTCTGGCTCCTCGTCCCCGCGTTCGTCGTCGCGGGGACGCTCAGCATGTCGTGGAACGCGCTCGGTTACGCCGCCGCCGCCGAGGTGGTCGGGGCCGGCAAGACCGGCGCCGCCCTCGGCTTCCAGCAGACGATCCTCGGCGTCGTGGTCGCAGCCGCACCGCCGCTCTTCGCGATCGTCGCAGCGTCGTCGTGGCGGCTCGCCTATGCGTTGGCCGCCGCCGGGCCACTGTTCGGGACGGCGCTGCTGCTGCGACTCAGTCCGACAGCCGTGCGATCACGCGGAACGTCGGCGAGCCCGCCGGCAGCTCCTTGAACTCCGGGTTGACGCAGCCGAGCTCGCCGGCTCGGTGCTCGTAGCACGGGTCGACCTCGGAGCGGCACATCGGCAGCGGCTTCCGCGCCGCGCGCACCGCGCCGAAGCCGTCGCGGCCGCGCTCGGCGGCGTTCAGCATGTCGAGGTCGATCTCGACCGCGAACACCTTCTGCATGCAGCCCATGAAGCTGTGGCCGTGCTCCTCGTACGCATACGCGAACGGGCACCCGCGCGATAGGCATGCCGACGGATAGACGATCTTCTCGCAATGAACCTCGCACTGCCGGCACAGCACCTCGTCCTGCGGCCGGAGAGTCAGTGTGAGATCCGTCATCCGCCTGATTGTGGATCAGGGGTCGTACTTCTCGCAAGGGTGATCCGGTTCACGGCTGCCAGGACGTCCATCTGCGTGAACGCCCGGAAGTCCGGCTCCGGCTCCTCCACCTCGTCTGCGACGAACCAGAGGGCCTGGCACGTCCGCATCCCGAGCGCGGCGGCTCCGGCGATGTCGATCGCGACCTTGTCCCCGACGAACAGGGCGTCCGCCGGCTCGACCCCGAGCTGCTCGAGCGCCCGCTCGAAGAT
>JAICLU010000209.1 GCA_025925195.1 Thermoleophilia bacterium | reverse complement strand
TCCGCTCGGCCTCGGGCTCGACGACCTCGTGCTGTACGAGCTGCACGTCGGAACGTTCACGGACGAGGGGACGTTCGACGCCGCGATCCCGAAGCTCGCAGCGCTGCGAGAGCTCGGAATCACGGCGATCGAGGTCATGCCGGTCGCGACGTTCCCCGGCGAGCGCGGCTGGGGCTACGACGGGCTCTACACGTACGCGCCGCATCCGGCGTACGGCGGTCCCGAAGGCTTCGCCCGGCTCGTCGCCGCTGCGCACGCCGCCGGCCTCGGCGTCATCCTCGACGTCGTCTACAACCACGTCGGCCCCGGCAACGAGGCCCTGACCGCGTTCGCGCCGTACTTCAGCTCCAAGCACGAGACGTTCTGGGGGGAGGCGCTCGACTACTCCGCGCACGGCGTGCGCGAGTGGGCGGCGCAGAACGCCGAGCTCTGGGTGCGCGACTACCACGTCGACGGCCTGCGGCTCGACGCCGTGCATGCGATCTTCGACGACTCGCCGACGCACATCTGCGCGGAGATCAAGCAACGCGTCGGCGAGGCGCTCGTCATCTCCGAGATGGAGACCGACGACTGGCGCCCGATCGACGAATGGGGCCACGACGCGCAATGGGCGGACCGGCTGCACCACGAGCTGCACGTCCTGCTGACCGGCGAGCGCGAGGGCTACTACGCGGAGTACGGCTCTGTCACGGGTCTCGCCGACGACCTGCGCGGACGCGGGCACGACCCGCGGCAGCTCGTCGTGTGCGCGCAGAACCACGACCAGGTCGGTAACCGCGCGCTCGGCGACCGCCTGCCGCCGGACGCGCTCCGGGTCGCCGCCGCCGTCTGCCTCTTCTCGACCTGCACGCCGCTGCTCTTCATGGGCGAGGAGCACTTCGAGGAGCATCCGTTCCAGTTCTTCACCGACCACATCGACCCGGAGATCGCCGAGGCGACGCGCGAGGGCCGCCGGCAGGAGTTTGAGGCGTTCACGAGCTTTTTCAGCTCGGAGATCCCCGACCCGCAGGACGTCGAGACGTTCCAGCGCTCGAAGCTGAGCGACGACCGCGCGCCGGACCCCCTGTACCGGAGGCTGCTCGAGCTGCGCCGTAAGCTTCCCGCCGAGTTGGAGATCATCGAGGCCGACGACGACGCGAAGCGGCTGTCTCTCCGGCGCGGGCACGTGACGCTCGAGGTCGACTTCGTGCAGAAGACCGTGGCGGTGCGCGACTGATGGAAGTCTGGCCCGGCCGTCCGTTCCCGCTCGGCCCGACGTGGGACGGCAGCGGCACCAACTTCGCGATCTTCTCCGAGCACGCGGAGCGGGTCGAGCTGTCCCTGTTCGACGAGCACGGGACGGAGACGAGGGTCGAGCTGCGCGAGCGCGAGGCCTTCAACTGGCACTGCTACCTGCCCGGCATCGGGCCGGGACAGCGGTACGGCTATCGCGTGCACGGGCCGTACGACCCGGCGAACGGCAAGCGCTTCAACCCGACGAAGCTGCTGATCGACCCTTACGCGAAGGCGATCGAGGGGCCGGTCGACTGGCGGGCGGCGAACACGCTGCCGTATGTCCCGAGCGTCGACGAGGACGCCGACCTGCACATGGACGACGAGGACGACGCGGACGCGATCCCCAAGTGCGTCGTCATCGATCCCGTGTTCGACTGGGGCGACGACCGGCCGCCGGGACGGCCGTGGCACGAGACGGTGATCTACGAGACGCACGTGAAGGGGTTCACGAAGCTCAGCCCGCAGGTGCGCGAGGATCTGCGTGGCACGTATGCGGGGCTGGCGTCGGAGTCTGCGCTTCAGTACCTGCAGGCGCTCGGCGTCACGGCGGTCGAGCTGCTGCCCGTCCACCACATCATCGACGAGGGGTTCCTCGCCGACCGCGGCCTCACGAACTACTGGGGCTACTCGTCGATCGGCTATCTCGCGCCGCACGCGATGTACGCGGCCACGGGCACGCGCGGCGAGCAGGTGCGCGAGTTCAAGGGGATGGTGAAGGCGCTCCACGCGGCCGGCATCGAGGTGATCCTCGATGTCGTCTACAACCACACGGCCGAAGGCAACCACCTCGGGCCGATGCTGTCCTTCAAGGGCGTCGACAACGAGAGCTACTACCGCCTCGTGCCCGACGACCAGCGCTTCTACATGGACTTCACCGGCACGGGCAACTCGCTCAACCCGGTGCACCCGTCGGTGCTGCGGCTGATCATGGACTCG
>JAICLU010000013.1 GCA_025925195.1 Thermoleophilia bacterium | reverse complement strand
TTCTCGACCTGATCCAGGAGGGGACGATCGGGCTCGTGCGCGCGGCCGAGAAGTTCGACTGGCGCAAGGGCTACAAGTTCTCGACGTATGCGACGTGGTGGATCCGCCAGGCCGTCGCGCGCGCGCTCGCCGACAAGGCCCGGACGATCCGCATGCCCGTCCACGTCGTCGAGAAGCTGAACAAGATCGTGCGCACCGAGCGCAAGCTCCGTGCCGAGCTCTGCCGCGAGCCGTCGCCGCTCGAGGTCGCGCTCGATCTCGACCTGCCGGTCGAGGAGGTCGAGGCGATCATGCGGAGCGCGCAGACGCCGGTCTCGCTCGAGAAGCCGGTCGGCGACGAGGAGGAGTCGGAGTTCGGGCACTTCCTCACCGACGACAACGTCCCGCAACCGGACGACGCGGCCGAGGTGACGATGCGCGCCGAGACGCTCAAGAAGATCCTCGGCACGCTCTCGCACCGCGAGCGCCGCGTGCTCGAGCTGCGCTACGGCCTCGACGGCGAGCATCCCCGCACGCTCGACGAGGTCGGCCGGACGTTCAACGTCACGCGCGAGCGCATCCGGCAGATCGAGAACCAGAGCCTGAAGAAGCTGCGGGCGATGGCCGACTCGGTCAGCCTCAGAGACGTCGCATAGAGGGCATCCGATAGCCTCGCTGCCATGGACGAGACATGGCAGCGAGAGCTTTCGGAGTTCATTGCGATTCCCTCGGTCAGCGCCGACCCGAGCCATCGCGACGACGTCAAGCGCGCGGGCGAATGGGTCTGCGACTTCATCCGGACGAAGTGCGACGGCACAGCCGAGCTGACGCCGTTCGGCGAGAAGGAGCTCGCGCTCGGCGAGATCCCCGCGTCCCACGAGCCGGAGAGCGCGCCGACCGTGCTCGTGTACGGCCACTTCGACGTGCAGCCGCCGGCGCCGCTCGACCTGTGGGAGACGGACCCGTTCACGCTGACGGTTCGCGACGAATGGGCCTACGGCCGGGGCGTGACCGACGACAAGGGCCAGGTCTTCGTGATGTTGAAGGCGGCGCAGCGGCTCGTCGAGGCGAAAGCGCTGCCGGTGAATCTCCGCTTCGCGTGCGACGGCGAGGAGGAGGTCGGCGGCACGACGATCGTCGACTACCTGCGCACCGGCGCAGTGAACGCGCAGGCCGGGATCATCTTCGACGGCGGCATGAGCGAGATCGACAAGCCGCAGATCGAGCTCGCGACCCGCGGGTTGATCGCGTTCGACGTCAAGGTGACGACCGGCGCGCGCGACCTCCACTCGGGGATGTACGGCGGCGCCGCGCTCAACGCGATCCACGTGCTGATGCGCTGCTTCGAGGCGGTGCTCGCACGCGAGAACGGCCTGCTGCCCGAGCCCCTGCGCGCCGGCATCGTGGCGCCGACGCAGGAGGAGCTGCAGAACTGGTCGGCGCTGCCGAACGGGCAGTGGCAGCTCGACAACATGGGCGCGCGGCCGCTCGACGCGAGCGCCGCCGCCGACTTCTACGTCCGCACGTTCGCCGAGCCGTCAGCCGACGTGAACGGAATCCTCGGCGGCAAGCCCGGCCTGCGGAACACGACGCTGTCCGTGCACGCGTCAGGCGAGTTCACGATCCGGCTCGCACCGGGGCAGGACGTGGACACGATCGGCCGCGCTGCCGAGCAGCTCGTTCGCGAGGCGGCGCCCGCAGGCGCCGAAATCGACGTGCGGTGGAAGGGCACGCCGCCGGGGCTCGTCAATCCGGACTCGCCGGTGATCCGGCTCGCGCTCGATGCGTTCGAGAAGACGGTCGGAACGCGGCCGCTGCTGTCGCGCGCCGGCGGGACACTGCCGATCACGCCGGCGCTCGCCGACGCCGGCATCCCGACCGTCCTCAGCGGCTTCGGCCTGCCCGAGTCGAACGTCCACTCGCCGAACGAGCGCTACCTGCTTCGCTACTTCGAGACCGGCGTGGATACGGCGGCCGAGCTGTACACGGCGTTCGCGGAGCTGCCCGCGAGCTGACGCGCCGACTGAGCCGATACCGTGAGAGGTGATGGCTGATCCCGTCGACGACGACGTCGTTCACCGGCGTCTCGTCGAGCTCGACGAGCTCGGCGCCCGCCAGCGGGTGCTCATGCAGGAGCTGCAGGAGCGCGCCGACCGCGTCGCGGCCGAAGAACGGAGCCTCTCCGAGCGGCGCCGCTCGCAGGAGCGCGAGCTCGAGCGCCGCGCGGAAGCGCTGACGGGGCGCGAGCGGGACGCCGACGCGCTCGACCGGCGGGCCGCCGAGCTCGAGGACCGGGCGCTCGAGCTCGAGGTGCTCGAGCGCACGCTCGACGAACGGACCGTCGCGGTGGCCCGCGCGGCCAATGCGCTCGACGACCGCGAGGCCGCGATGCGCGACGTCGAGCGCCGCGAAGCCCTGCTCCTCCCGCGTGAGCTCGAGGCGGCACGGCGCGAGGACGCCGTGCTGTTCTCGGAGGCCGTCGTCGCCGAGCGCGAGCGCGCGGTGACCGCCCGCGAGGAGGACGTCGACTACCGCGAGCGGCAGGTCGAGGCGCGCGAGCGCGCCGCGGCCGCCGCCGAGGCGAAGCTGCGCGCCGACGTCGAACAGCTCGCGGTCGACCGAGCCCGCACGGACGCGGCGGCCGCGGACGCCGCGCGACGCGACGCGCTGCTGGCGCGCCGGGCGAGCAGGCTCGCTGACGCAGAGACCGCGCTGTCACACGAACAGCGCGCGGCCCGCGAGCTCGCGGCGGCAGCGGCCGTCGCCGAAGCGCGCACGGCGCAGATCGAGGTGCGCGAGGAGGCGCTCCGAGGTTTCGAGGCGGAGCTCGCCGAGCGCGGCGACGTGCTCGTGTCGGCCGAGGCGGCGCTCGCCGCGCGCGAGCGCGACCTCGAGGGCCGCGCCGCCGAGATCGCCCGCGCCCTCGAACGGGTCGAGGCGCTCGAGCGCCGCGTCGTCGAGCGCGAGCAGTTCCTCGAGCGGCGCGAGGCGCTGCTCGTCGAGAGCGAAGAGGCGGTCGCGAAGCTACGGAACGTCCTGCGCTCGGCCTAGCCGACTGCTGCGTGCGAGTGGTGCTCGCAGTTCAGCCAGCCGTGGCCGAACTGGCGCATCGCGTCGATGATCGGCAGCAGCGCCTCGCCCTTCGGCGTGAGCGTGTATTCGACGCGCGGCGGCCGCTCTGCGTAGCTGCGACGCTCGACGATCTCCTGCTGCTCGAGGTCGCGCAGGCGTTCGGCGAGCGTCCGCGGGCTGATCCCGCTGCAGGAGTGCTCGAGCTCGGAGAAGCGGCGTGGCCCCTCGGACAGGTCGTGGACGAGTAACGCCGTCCATTTCGCGCCGACGATCTCGGCGGCGGCTGCGACCCCGCAGGTCTCGGAGCTGTGGACGGGGTTCATCGTGCGGGTCATGTGCTGATTGTAGCCCCGGCTCAGACGGCAAACGGGAGCGGGCAGGCGTCGATCTTCGGGATCGTGAACCGGGCGATCGTCCCGAAGCCGCCCGGCGCAGGCTTGCACGCCTGCGCGACGCCCAGGTCGCACGCGACCGAGAGGAAGATGAACGCGTCCTCGACCGAGAAGCCGTGCTCCTCGACGAGCAGCCGCGCCGCCTCCTCGGACACGAGCTGCGCCGCCCCTTCGTACGTGTCGTGGGTCGCATGCGGGAGCCATGCGTCTGCCAGTTCGGTGACCGGCCACGTCGCCTGCTTTCCCTTCAGGACGTCGAACCGGATGTCGACCTCGCCGGCGATCTCGACCCCGGTGAAGCAGATCTCGCCGTCGCCCATTGCGGCGTGCATGTCGCCCACCGCGAACATCCCGCCCGGCTGCCGCACGGGGAAATAGATGCGCGCGCCCTTGCCGTGGAAGTGGTCGTCGAGGTTGCCACCGTGCAGGCCGGCAAGGCCGTTCGAGAGCTCCTCGCCGCCCGTCGCAACACCGACGACGCCCACCATCGGCTTCGCGGGAAACGAGACGCGCTCGTTCATCCTGATCATCCCGTCGTGCACCTCGAACAGCCGGGTCAGCGGTGCCTGCACCTGTTCGATCAGCTGTCCGAAGCCCGGGATGAGCGTCGCGACGCCCCACTCGATCGGCCGGACGTCGAGGATCTCGGCGATCAGCGAGTCGCCCGGCTCGGCGCCGCGCACCGCGACCGGGCCGGTCGCGCTGTTGATGCGTTCGAGGTCGATGTCGGTGACGAGATCGTCCTCGCTGCGGATCTGGCCGGTGAAGCAGTCGTTCGTCTCGAACGTGACGACGTCGCCGGGCTCGACCTCCAGCACGGGCTGGAGGCCGGGCCCGAACGACCAGATCACCTGGTCTCTAGAGAGCCGGTGCTGCGCCACTCTCGGGAGGAGCCACTGCGGTCTCGTCCTCGACGTACACCCGGTCGAGGTCGGCGAGCTTGTCCTTCTTCGCGACGCTGAGCCAGATGGTCAGCGCGATGCCGAGGATCGTCCACGCGATCGCGACCCAGTTCGCGTACTTGATCGGGTACGTGGGCGGCGCCTTGTAGAACTGGTAGTAGAGCGGGAAGAAGAACAGGACGATTCCGCCGATCGGCAACACGAGATGGAGCAGAGGGTTGAACTCGCTGCGGCGCTCGGTCAGGTAGTGCTTGATGCAGCCGATCGACACGATCATGTAGACGACGATCACGACCGGGACTGCGATCGTCGCGATGAGCGAGAAGCCGACGAGCGCTCCCCACTTCCACCCGAACGCGAGCGAGAGCACGAGCGCGAAGGCGCTCATCCAGCCGATCGCGATGTGCGGGGTCTTGAAGCGGGGATGCGTCCGGCCGAGCGGCTTCGGCGCCAGCCCGTTACGGGCCAGCGCGTAGAAGACGCGGGTCGCGGCGTTGACGGCCGCGTTCGAGTTCGCCGCGATCGAGTTGCAGATCGCGAGGAACACGAGCACCCAGCCGCCGCCCCAGAACACGGTCGCGAGGTTGCGCCACGGGTCGGCGTTCGTCGTCGCCTGCTTGACGAAGTTGTCGAAGCCGGCGCCGAAGACCCACGCGTAGGAGCAGAGGACGTAGAAGATGCCGATCGCGATCGCCGAGCCGACGACGGCGCGCGGGACGGTGCGCCGGGGGTTCTTCGCCTCCTCGCCGAGCGGGGCCGACGCTTCGAAGCCGATGAACGCGAGGATCGCGAAGACCATCCCCTTGAACACGCCGCTCCAGTTGCCGACGCCGTGATTCGGGTTGAACGGCTGGAGGTTCAGGTGGCCGGCGTTCGAGAAGAGCATCCAGAGCGCGAGCGCCGCGAAGATGACGATCTCGAAGCCACCGAGGATCACGCCCGCCGTCGTCGACAGGCGGATGTCGCGGTACGTGAGCAGGAACACGACGACGGTCATCAGGACGACCCAGATCCACCACTGGCCGCTGTAGTGCCAGCCGATCGAGTTCTTGAAGACGTCGCTCATCGCCCAGCCGAACTCGAGGTAGAGGAACGGCGCCACGAGCGGCTCGAACAGGATGAAGAGCCAGGCGACGAGGAAGCCGGCCCACGGGCCGAGCGTGCGCGCCGAGTACGTGTACATGCCGCCCGCGGACGGGAAGAGCTTCGCCAGCTGCCCGATCGCCGTCGCGGCGCAGATGCACGCGATCAGCGCGAGCGCCACCGACAGCGGCAGCGCCTCGTGCGCCACCGGAACGGAGATGAAGATCGAGTACGCGACGGCCGCTGCGGGCGCCATGTGCGTGATCGACTGGAAGAGAACCTGCGGCAGCCCGATCGAGTGCTCGCGCAGGTGGTCGAAGCTTCGTCCGCCGGCTGGTTCAACCGTTGCCATCGCGCCTCCCTGTTCGACTCGGATGCGCGATTTGATCAAATGCGAGGGCTCAATTGCAAGCGCCGCGCCTGCGAAAAACGGTCAATCCCAGGGCGGCGGGTTGTGCACCCAGCGGCCGCCGACCATCGTCGCGACGACGTGCACCTCGGACAGCTCGGCCGGCTCGCACGCGAACGGGTCGCGGTCGAGCACGACGAGGTCGGCGTAGCGGCCCGGGACGAGCGTGCCGCGTAGGCGCTCGTCGTACGAGAGCCACGCCGGGGCGACGCACGTCGCGTGCAGCGCCTGCTCGAGCGAGAGCCGCTCGTCCTCGCGCCAGTGGCCTGAGACGGCGGCGAGCACGCCTGCCCACGGGTCGAGCTCCTCGACCGGCGCGTCCGATCCGTTCGCGACGAGGGCGCCGGAATCGAGCAGCGAGCGGAACGAGTACGTCTGGTCGAGCCTGTCTGTCCAGAAGCGCTTCGCCAGCTGCTCGTCGGAGGGCGCGTGTGTGAACTGCGCCGACACGGCGACGCCGAGCTGGGCGAAGCGGGGGAGGTCGTCCGCGTGGACGCATTGCGCGTGCTCGATCCGCTGGCGCAGTCCGAGCGGCTGCCACGCGTCGCGCGTCTGTTCGAATGCGTCGAGCGCCTCGCGGTTCGCGCGGTCGCCGATCGCGTGCACTGCGACCGGCCAGCCGGCCCCGGCGGCGTCCCGGACGATCTCGGCGAGCTGCTCGCCGCTCGTGATCGTGACGCCGCTGCCGTCAAGCATCCATGCAGTCTGCGACCCGAGCGTCCCGTCCATGAACGCCTTCAGATAGCCGAGCCGCAGGTACGGCGACCCCGCGCCGCTGCGCAGACCGATCTCGCGCAGGCGCGGCAGGTTCTCCCACGGCGTCGACTGCCAGACGCGCACGGTCAGCGCGGTCTGCTGCTCGAGCCGCTGCCACAGGCCGACGGCGCCGATCCAGCCGTCCTTGTCGTGGTAGGCGACGACGCCGCGAGCGTTCGCGAGCTTCATCCCGGCGCGCATCGCGTCGACGTACTCGTCAGCCGTGTACTCGAGATGGCGGTCTTTGAAGCGCCACGCGGACTCCTCGCGCAGCACGCCGGTCGGCTCACCGTCCGCGTCGCGCTCGACGACGCCGCCCTCGACCTCGAGGTCGCCGTCCGCGAGCGCGAGCGCGGCGCTGTTCAGCCACAGCGAGTGGAAGTCCTTCGAGATGAACGCCATCGGCCGGTCGCCGGAGATCGCGTCGAGGTGCTCGCGCGTCGGCGGGCCGTCGGGCCATTCCGCGTCTCGCCACCCGTAGCCGCGGCGCAGGCCGCTGTCGCGGATGCGCTGGACGGCGTCGGCCACCGACGTGGCGTCCTCGAGCTTCACTTCTCGCTTCGTCATCGCCCACGTCGGAAAGTGGACGTGCGAGTCGGTGAAGCCGGGGAGGACGCAGCGGCCACCGAGGTCGACCGTCTCCGGCGACGCGAGCGCCGTCTCGTGCACGCCGACACCGCCGGAGACGCGGTCGCCGGCGATCGCGAGCGCGCGCGCGCGCGGCAGAGCGGGGTCGAGCGTCCGGATGATCCCGTTGCGGAAGATCATCCGTGGTGGCAGACGGCTTCGACGTTGTTGCCGTCCGGATCGAGCGCGAAGGCGCCGTAGTAGTTCGGGTGGTACCAGCGGATGCCCGGTGCGCCGTTGTCGGTGCCGCCGGCGGCGATCGCCGCGGCGTGAAACGCGTCGACCGTGGCGCGGTCGTCAGCAGTGAACGCGACATGGATGCCGGTCGAGACGGGGTCGCGCCGTTCGATGAAGAAGCTGGGTTGGCCGTCGCGGCCGAAGCCCGACGCGGCGCCGTCCCACTCCTTGACGACGTCGTACCCGAGCACGGCGAGGGCCTGCGCGTAGAAAGCCCGGCTCGCGGTCCAGTCGCGGACGTTCAGGTTGACGTGGTCGATCATCGTTTTGCCTTTCTCCTGGATTCGGCGCCGCCCGGGGAGGAGCGGCATTTTCAGGCCGGCCGCGTGACCCTACAATCCGGCCGTGGCCTGGGATCGCCTCACCGCAGAGCAACGCGAGCTGCGGGATCTCGTCCGCCGGATCGCGCGCGAGCGGATCGCGCCGCGTGCCCAGGAGATCGACGAGTCGCACGAGTTCCCCTGGGACGTCGTCGAGCTCTACCGCGAGAACGACATCTTCGGGCTCTTCTTCGACGAGGAGCACGGCGGGCTCGGCACCGGCACGCTGCTGGCGCTGATCGCGATCGAGGAGGTGTCGAAGGTCTGCGCCTCGAGCGGCCTGATCCTCGCCGTCCAGGAGCTCGGCTCGCTCGGCACGAAGCTCGCCGGCAGCGCCGATCAAAAGGCGAAGTACCTACCCAGGCTCGCGAGCGGCGAATGGCTGTGCGCGTACGCGCTGACCGAGTCGGGCTCGGGCTCCGACTCCGCCGCGATGCGGACGACCGCGCGGCTCGACGGCGACGCGTACGTCCTGAACGGCTCGAAGCGATTCATCACGAACGCCGGCGTCGCGAACCTCTACACCGTGTTCGCGAAGACCGATCCCGAGCAGGGGCACTCCGGCATCTCGGCGTTCCTCGTCGAGTCGGACGCGCCCGGCTTCGAGGTGGCGCGGCTCGAGCCGAAGCTCGGCATCTCCGGCTCGACGACGGGCGAGCTCACCTTCGACGACGTGCGGGTCCCGCGCGAGAATCTGCTCGGCTCGGAGGGCGAGGGGTTCAAGATCGCGATGCGGATCCTCGACCGGTCGCGGCCGGGCGTCGCCGCGCAGGCGCTCGGGATCGCGCAGGGCGCGACCGACTACGCGCTCGACTACGCGAAGACGCGCGAGACGATGGGCCGGCCGATCGTGCAGCACCAGCTGATCGCGGCGAAGCTCGCCGACATGGAGACCGAGTGCGAGGCGGCGCGCGGGCTCCTGTACCGGTTTGGCGAGATGTGCGACGACGGCGTCGACGGCGCCGAGCTGACGAAGGCGTCGGCGATGGCGAAGCTGAAGTGCGGCGACGTCGCGATGTTCGCGTCGACCGAGGCGGTGCAGATCCTCGGCGGCTACGGCTACATCAAGGAGTACCCGGTCGAGCGCTACATGCGCGACGCGAAGATCACGCAGATCTACGAGGGCACGCAGGAGATCCAGCGGCTCGTCATCGCCCGCGAGATGGCGAAGGAGTCGCGGGCGTTCCTGTTGGCCGGCGTCTAGACCTCGTCGACCTTCTCCTCGGCCTCCTCGCCGAGCTCGACGATGTCGCCGTCCTTGAAGAGCACGTTCTGGAGCGCGGTCCGCCACTTCTCGTTGTGGCGTGACAGAAACTCGAGGCTCATCGCGAAGTGCTTGAACTCCTCCTGCTGCGCGTTCTCCATGATCGCGCGCGCCTGCTCGTCCTGCTCGAGCGACATGCGCTGCTCGTACCAGCCGATCGCCTCGCACTCCTCCTGCAGCGAGCTGATCATTCGGACGAACGTGCGAACCTCCTGAGAGAGCTCGCCGGGCGGTTCGTGGTATTGGTCTGTGGGCATGCCCGCCAGTATGAAGCTCGACGGCGTTCACCACGTCACCAACATCACCGGCGACGCGCCGCAGAACGTGGAGTGGTACACGGGGCGGCTCGGCCTGCGGATGGTCAAGAAGACCGTCAACCAGGACGACCCGACCGTCTATCACCTGTTCTACGCCGACGAGCACGGCAGCCCCGGCGCGGACATCACGTTCTTCGAGTATCCGGGCGCGCAGCCGGGACGCGCCGGAGCGGGGATGGTGCACACCGTGGTGTGGCGCGTCGGCTCGCAGGAGGCGCTCGATTTCTGGCGTGAGCGGATGGGCGCGGTCCCGTTCGAGGATCCGGAGGGGTTGCGGCACGACCTCGTCGTGGCGGCCGTCCCGGACACGCCGCTGATCGCCGACCATCCCGAGATCCCGCACGAGCTGGCGCTGCAGGGCTTCGAGGGCGTGCGCGCGTACGCGCGCAACGTCGAGGCGCGGACGGCGGACTTCCTCGAGGGGCTCGGCTTCGATCGCGACGACAACCGCTGGACGACGCGCGGCGCCGACCGGGGCGGCTGGATCGAGTACGACGAGGCGCCGACCGAGCCGGGCATTCCCGGAGCCGGCACGGTGCACCACGTCGCGTGGTCGTGCGAGCTCGACGAGCAGGAGGAGTGGCGGCAGCGCGTGCTCGCGGCGGGCGGGCGGCCGACGGAGATCATCGACCGCTTCTGGTTCCGCTCCGTCTACTTCCGCGAGCCGAGCGGCGTGCTCTACGAGATCGCGACGAAAGGCCCAGGCTTCACGACGGACGAGGACATGGATCACCTCGGCGAGGCGCTGATCCTGCCACCCGCGTTCGAGCATCTGCGCGCACAGGTGGAGCCGATGCTGACACCGCTGCCGAACCCGCGTGCTCGACGTTAGGGAGCGGCCGGCCGAGGGCGACGCCGCCGGCGCGCTCGTCCTGCTGCACGGCCGGGGCGCCGACGAGAACGATCTCTTCCCGCTGCTCGACGCGCTCGATCCCGAGCGCCGGCTGCACGGCTACACGCCGCGCGGGCCGCTCGCGCTGCCGCCCGGCGGCGCGCACTGGTACGCGCTCGGCGGCATCCCGACGCCGCCCGCCGGGGAGTTCCACACCTCGTTGGCTGCGCTGGCGGAGCTCGTCGACGCGCTCCCCTTCGAGCGGATCGTGATCGGCGGCTTCTCGCAGGGCTGCGTCATGTCGTACGCACTGTCGCTCGGGCGTGGGCGGACACGGCCCGCGGCGCTGCTCGCGCTGAGCGGCTTCATCCCGGAGGTCGCCGGCTTCGAGCTCGACCTCGAGGCGCCGTTCCCTCCGGTCGTGATCGCGCACGGGACCTACGATCCGGTGATCCCGGTGCAGTACGGACGGGCAGCCCGAGACACGCTCGCCGCGGCGGGTGCCGAAGTCGAGTATCGCGAGTCGCCGATCGAGCACTGGATCGATCCGCAGATCGTGCCCCTGCTGCGGGAGGTTGTCAGCGCTGCCACGTCGTAGCGCCGTCGTCGTCGGCTCCGGTCCGAACGGTCTCGCCGCTGCGATCACGCTCGCGCAGGCCGGGCTCGACGTCGTCGTGCACGAGGCGAGCGACCGGATCGGGGGCGGCGTGCGGACGGACGAGCTGACGCTGCCGGGGTTTCGGCACGACGTCTGCTCCGCCATCCATCCGCTCGGCCGGTCGTCGGCCTGCTTTGCGGCGCTCGATCTCGGCATCGAGTGGCTCGAGTCACCGGCCTGCGTCGCGCACCCGTTCGACGACGAGGAGGCGGCGGTGCTGTTCCGGTCGGTCGACGAGACGTGCGCGACGCTCGGTCGTGACGCCGACTCGTACAGACGCGTGATCGGCCCGCTCGCGGAGTCGTGGCGGCGCATCGAACCGCTCGTGCTCGGCCCGTTCCCGCTCGATCCGCGTGCGCCGCTGCGGCTGCTTTCGTCGCTCGGTGTCACCGGCTCTGTGCGTGCGTTGCACGCGGCGCTCTCTACGACGGAGGGTCTTGTCCGCCGGTCGTTCGAGACGACGCGAGGCCGCGGGTTCGTCGCGGGCAACGCCGCGCATTCGATGCTGCCGCTCGACCGGCGGCCGAGTGCAGGGTTCGCGCTCGTGCTGCTCGTGCTCGGGCATGCGGTGGGCTGGCCGTTCCCACGCGGCGGATCGCAGGCGATTGCCGATGCGCTCGCCGCGAAGCTCGCCGAGCTCGGCGGCGAGATCCGCGTGTCGTCGCCCGTCGACGAGTTGCCGCGTGCCGATGTCGTCGTGTGCGACGTGTCGCCGCGTGAGTTGTTGCGGCTCGCTTTGTTTCCCGCGTCGTACACGCGGGCCTTGCGCCGCTACCGGTACGGGCCGGGGGCGTTCAAGCTCGACTGGGCGCTGTCGGGGCCGATCCCGTGGCGCGACGAGCGCTGCCGCCTCGCGGCGACGGTGCACCTCGGCGGTCGGTACGAGGAGATCGCGGAGTCGGAGCGGGCGCCGTTCGAGCGGCGGGTCGGCGAGCGGCCGTTCGTGTTGCTGACGCAGCCGTCACTCTGGGACGACACCCGGGCGCCCGCCGGATCGCAGACGGCGTGGGCGTACTGCCATGTGCCGAACGGGTCGGCCGTCGACATGACGGACGCGATCGAGGCGCAGGTCGAGCGGTTCGCTCCGGGCTTCCGGAAACTGATCGTCGCGCGCAGCGCGCGCGGCCCGGCAGAGCTCGAGTCGCACAACCGCAATCTCGTCGGCGGCGACCTGAACGGCGGTCTGATGGACTTGCGGCAGCTGTATACGCGCCCGGCGGCGAAGCTCGTCCCGTACAGGACGCCGCGGCGCGGCGTCTACATCTGCTCGGCGTCGACCCCGCCAGGCGGCGGCGTGCATGGCATGTGCGGCTTCGCCGCGGCGACGGCGGCGCTGAACGATCTCAACCGTTCCGTCACGAACCACTGACGTCTCGCCCAAAACCGGGGATTATCCCCGGTTTCGCCGGTCGGCGACGCGAACCGTGGCGCCGACGGCGTGAGCGACGATCCGCTGCCGGTGTCGAGCGCTTCGCGCGGATGAACGGGGATAATCCCCGTTTTAAAGGGCGTGACGGTTGCGTTACGCCTGCCGGACGGTGCCGCAGGCGACGACCTTGCCGCCCCGGCGCAGCACGAGGGCGAGCGGTGACGCCGTCAGCTGCGTCAAGGACGCGGTCACCGACCACGACTCCGACCTCTGCCGCACGGCGCCGAGCGGCTTCGCGACCTGCAACCCTTTCGCAGCGCCGCACGAACCCCGTTCGAGCGACGCGGAGAGGCCCTTGCCGGCGTCGCGTGAGAGCTTCAGGGACACCGACGTCTGCTTGTTCACGAGCCGGCGCAGCTGCGCCGTGCCGGACGGCGACCCTTTCAACGACACGACGATCGGCCGCTCGAACGGCTTCGTCACGTTGCGCGAGCCCGTGTCCGCCGGCTTCGTCGTGTGCGTCCCACCACAACCGGCGACCGCCGCGACACCGAGCAGAATGAGAACCGCGCGGCGCTTCATCACGATCCCGGATGCGGCAGCGACGACGTGTCGACGACTTCGAAGTCGGCACCGACGACCCTTCCGAGCGAGTGCAGGTCGTCGTTCGACCAGTGCGGGCTCGGCGCACCGCTGATGTACCAGCTCGACCCGTTGTCGGCGACGATCATCCCGTACGTCTTCAGCGCCTGCAGGACGATCCGTGCCTGCCGCGGGAACTGCGTGATGTCGACATTCGCCTTGAGCCGCACCCGCAGCCCCATCGGCGGCAACGACGAATCGTCCGACGACGACGCGTAGTGGCGCGCCGGATAGACGTACTGCTTCCGGGTCCGGTCGACGGTGAACCGCAGTGCATGGTCGATGCGGCCGCGCGCCACCTCGTCGTATCGCACGAGTCCGGGAAAGATCGGGAGTCCGGCTGCGTCGGCGGACGTCCAACCCGCCGGACGCAACCGGTTCGATCGCAGATCGAAGATCGCGCCGGATCCTGCTGTCCAACCGCGCACGGACTTCCGCAACGCGTACAGCTCGTACAGCCTGCACGAGCTCCTGTCGAGCAGCACCGCGTGCCGGTCGCCGCTCGAGTGCGCGCCGCCCTCGATATGCACAGTCTTCGGGATCGGGTAAGGAGCCCGGTCGGATTCGCCTGCGTACTCGAAGCGCACGCGCGACCGCGGAGTCGCTCGCGACACGACGTCGAATGGGATCCCGATCGGACCGCCGTCCCAGAGCCCTGAACCGAAGTCGGGGTGAAGGCCCGTGGCGGCGCCGATCGACGCGATGAGCTGCGCCGAGTCGGCTGCGACCGGCAGTGAGTCGACACGCTGGTTCCACGCGTTGGTTGCCGGGAAGATCGGACACTTCGGCGCGGCGGGCACTCGCAGCGCGCTCGCGGTCGCCGCCCCGAGGAGGAGCGCGAACGACGTGACGACCGCGAGACGGCGGATCATGCGGCGGCGGGCAGGGTCACGACGACCTCGGTTCCCTGGCCCTCGCGGCTCCGAAACTCGATCGAGCCCCCGTGCTGCTCGACGAGCGCGTGGCAGATCGCGAGGCCGAGGCCCGTACCCGGGATCGCGCGTCCCGTCGCCGTGGAGGCGCGGAAGAACCGCGAGAAGACCTGCTTCTGCTCCTCGGCCGGCACGCCGATCCCCGTGTCGGCGACGACGAGCCGCGCGTTGCCGCCGTCCGCGCCCAGCGTGATCGTCACCGAGCCTCCGTCAGGAGTGAACTTCACGGCGTTCGAGACGAGATTGTCGAGCACCTGCGTCAGCCGCTTCGAGTCGCCCAGCACCGCAGGTGGGTGGTCGGTGACCACGCCGAGCTCGATCTGCTTCTCGCGCGCGGCGGGAGCGACGGCCTCGGCGGCGCGTGTCACGAGCTCGCGCAGGTCGACCTCGCCGAGCTCGAGCTCGATCCGCTGCGCCTCGATCTGCGCGACGAGCAGCAGGTCCTCGACGAGCGCGTGCAGCCGCTCGGTCGCCCGCCGGATCACGTCGAGGTACTGGCGGCCGGCCTCCCCGAGCGCATGCTCCTCGTCCTCCATCATCTCGAGGAAGCCCGAGATCGACGTCAGCGGCGTGCGCAGCTCGTGCGACACGGTGGCGACGAACGCGTCGCGCATCCGGTCGAGCTCGCGGTCGGCCGTCACCTCGCGCAGCGCCCAGATGCGGCCCTCGGCGACCGGCGAGGTGTAGCCGCGGAACACCCGCCCGGTGCCGGCGACCTCGAACTCGTCGATCGACGCCTCGCCGGGAGCAACCGCGAGCGCGCGCATCCGCTCCCGGTAGCGCTCCGGCTCGGTCACCTTGTGCGCCACGGCGAGCAGTCGCTCCGGCACCGTTCCGGACAGCGGCAGCCCGAGCTCGAGCGCGATCCGACGCAGCGGCTTGTTCGAGATCAGCACCTCACCGTGGGGGTCGGTCAGGCAGATGCCGTCGAGTGTCGCGTCGATGAGCGCCGTCTGCAGCACCGTCGTCGAGCGGAGCGCTCGTTCCTGAGCGCGCAGGCGTCGCCCGACGAAGGCCGGGCCGACGCCCAGCGCGAGCAGTGCCGCCGAGCGCACGACGAGCTGCACGTTGTCCCAATGCGCGTCGCCGATCTCTGTCGCCGCCAGCCATGTGCCGATGGCGATCAGCGCGGCGGCGATGCCGCCGATCATCCCCGCGTCGAAGGCGAGCAGCGCCACCCACGGCGCGAGCGCGATCGTCCCGAGCCTCGCCGACCAGTCGAATGCGAGCATGACCGCCCACGTCGCGGCGAGCCCGGCCAGCGCGAGCCAGGAGACGAGGTACCGGCGTCGGGCGAACGACAACATTGCGGCAGAGTCTAGGGAGCCGGTGTGGGGCTACAGCTCGAGCGGTCCAGGTCGACGGTTACAGCTCGACGGCTACAGCTCGACGGGGGGATAGCGCGCCCGTACGCCGTCGATATAGGCGGCGAGCTGGTCGGCGAGCCCGGGGTCGGCTATCTCGAGGACGTTCTCGGCGTTCTGCTCGCCCGAGTGCGAGAGGTTGAAGCTGCCGACGAACACGACGTCGTCGGTGACCGTGATCTTCGCGTGCATGTAGTCGTGCACCGATCCCGGCCGGTAGGGCGTCGAGCGCTTGCCGGCGAAGGGCGCGCGGGTGAGCGCAGCGCGCAGGAGCGGCTCCTTCCAGCCGGCGTTGCCGTTCTCGTGCCACTGCCGGAGCACCTGCTGTACCTGCGTGAGGTCGACGACGCCGGCGAGGTCGACCTTTCCGTCGGCGGCCGCCTGAGCGAGCGTCCCGAGGATCGGCCCGGAGCTGATCACCGGCGAGGCGATCCGGATGCGCTCCTGCGCGGTCCCGATCGCCTTCGCGATCCGGTGCGCAAGCTTGTTGCCACGGCCCGGACAGAACCAGGCGCGGATGCCGTCGACGGGCAGGGTGTCGACCTTGCCGCTCGTCTCGACGTCGCGCTTCGTCCAGAGCTGCTCGAAGTCCTCGAGATAGCGGCCGGCGAGGGCCGCCGAGTCGACCGTGACGATGACGTTCTCCTCGCGCGTCCACGAGTCGGCCGTCCAGTTCGTCGAGCCCGTCCAGAGCGACGAGCGGTCGCGGATCACGTACTTGTGGTGCATCAGGTCGGGCACCCCCGGGATCGCGGCCGTCGGGAACGGAAGCGACTCGAGCAGTTCCGGCTCGGTGCGCGGCGGCGGCGGCACGGGCGGCCTGTCGTCGTCCGGATAGTCCTCGTTGTAGGCGAGCCGCACAGCGACGCCGCGGTCGGAGGCCGCCACGAGCGCGTCGCGCACGGTCGCGGCGAGCGGGTCGGGCAGGCGGATGTCGTAGATCGCGATCTCGAGGCTGTGCTCGGCGGCGCCGACGAAGGCCGCGAGCGCGTCTGCTGTTTGCTCGGCGGGCTGACCGCCGTCGGTCAGCGTGACCGCATTGACGCTTTGCGCGCTCGTTTCGCCTCCTGGTAGCGCACGAGCGCTTCGGCGGAGTCGACGTCGCCGAGCGTCGGATGATCCGGGACGAGCGGCTTCGCCTTCGCGACGCCGAAGCGGTTGGCGAGCACGGCCCCCATGCTCTTCACCTTCAGCTCGCCGAAGCCGGGCAGCGCTTCGAGCCGCCGCTTCAGGTCGTCGCTGTCCTTCGCGTCGCGCCAGACGCGAGACGCGTCGCCGCCGTACTCGTCGACGACGTGCTGCGCGAGATCCTGCACGCGCTGCGCCATCGCGCCCGGAAAGCGGTGGATCGCCGGCTTCTCGCGGAACAGCGGCTCGAGGTCGGCGCGCGCGACGCGCTTCGGGTCGAGGGTGCCGAGGCGCTGCTTCAGCTTCAACGGGCCGGCGAATGCAGTCGGCACGGTCACCTGCTGGTCGAGCGCGAACCCGATGAGAAGCGCGAACGGATCGGAGGCGATCAGACGATTCGATTCGTCGTCCGTCGTGAAATGGAGCGCTTGAGGGGCGGCCACGATTCGATCCTATCGGCGTGGGTACTCGTTGAACGTGACGGAGCCGACGCCTCGTGACGAGATCCTCACCGGCCGCGACGAGAGCACGCCGTTCCGGGCGTTCAACCGTGTCTTCCTCGTGGTGGCCGTCGTCGTGGTCGTCGTCGGCGCGATCGCGTACATCCTCTGGTCGACGCTCAACTGACCGAGGGGCTTCGGCCACGGCCGTCACACACCCGCGCGGAAGCTGCGACGCCTCCGTAACGGGGCCTGGCACCGGCCGTGTCCGTTTCAGCCATGGACGAGGTCTTCGACCTCGTCGAAGAGCCGCACTTCCGCGCGCGCCCTCGCCCGGTGGCGGGCGGCGTCCGGGCGCTCGTCGAAGTAGCGGTCGAGCCACGGGATGATCTGCTCCTCGCCCGACAGCACCTCCCGCCGGCCGCGGAAGTCGGCGCACACGAGCGTCGGAATCCCGCGGCACCCGGTCGCCGCCGCGAGCTCGTCCCGGTCGTCCTTCTCGGCCGGCACCTGCCGCCCGACGAAGTCCAGGCCGAGCTCGGTCAGCCGCTGCCGAACCTTGTGCGAATGGGGGCACCATTCCGCCTGCCAGAGCTCCAGCACAGCCATCGACGTACCCGTACCCTGAGCCCGTGGAACCCCTCGGCGTCTTCAGCGATCGCACACGTGCGTGGTTCGAGCGGACCTTCGACGGGCCGACCCCCGCCCAGGAAAAGGGCTGGCCGACGATCGCCACCGGCGCCCACACGCTGATCCAGGCGCCCACCGGCTCGGGCAAGACGCTCGCCGCCTTCCTCTACGCGATCGACCGTCTCACCGCACAGCCCGGCGAGGGGCTGCGCGTCCTGTACGTCTCGCCGCTCAAGGCGCTGAACTACGACGTCGAACGGAACCTCCGCGGTCCCCTCGCCGGCCTCCAGTCCGACCTGCGCGTCGCGGTCCGTACCGGGGACACCTCGCAGAAGGAGCGGCGCGACATGCTTCGCGAGGCGCCGGACATCCTGATCACGACGCCCGAGTCGCTCTTCCTGATGCTGACCTCGCAGGCGCGCGAGCTGCTGCGCAGCGTCGACACCGTCATCCTCGACGAGGTGCACGCGGTCGCCGGCACGAAGCGCGGCGCGCACATGGCGCTCTCGCTCGAGCGGCTCGAGAAACTGACGGGTGGCTTCCAACGGATCGGCCTCTCCGCAACCCAGCGCCCGCTCGAGGAGATCGGCCGCTTCGTCAGCGGCGGCCGCCCAATCGAGCTCGTGGACGCCGGCGTCGCAAAGCAGCTCGACCTCGAGGTCGTCGTACCGGTCGAGGACATGACCGAGCTCGCGTCGTCCGGCCCGGCGCTCCCGGAAGGGGGGCCGGCGGTCAACTCGATCTGGCCGTCGATGTATCCCGCGCTGCTCGAGCTCGTCCGCGCGCACCGCTCGACGATCGTCTTCGTCAACAATCGCCGCCTCGCCGAGCGGCTCGCGCTGCGCCTCAACGACCTGGCCGAAGCGGAGGTGGCGCGTGCTCACCACGGCAGCCTCGCGCGCGAGCAGCGCACGCTGATCGAGGAGGACCTGAAGGCGGGGCGCATCCCGTGCCTCGTCGCGACGTCGAGCCTCGAGCTCGGCATCGACATGGGAGCCGTCGACCTCGTGATCCAGGTCGAGTCGCCGAAGTCGGTCGCGCGCGGGCTGCAGCGCATCGGCCGGGCCGGCCACTCGTTGCACGAGGTGTCCAAGGGTCGCATCTTCCCGAAGTTCCGCGCCGACCTGCTCGAAAGCGCCGTCGTCGTGCAGCGCATGAAGGAGGGCCTGATCGAGGAGACGCAGATCCCGCGCAATCCGCTCGACGTGCTCGCGCAGCAGGTGGTCGCGATCTGCGCGGAGGACGAGATCGAGGTCGCCGACCTGCACCGTCTCGTGCGCGGCGCGTACCCGTTCGCCGACCTCAGTCGCGCGCAGCTCGAGAACGTCCTCGACATGCTCGCGGGCCGCTACCCGTCCGACGAGTTCGCCGAGCTGCGCCCGCGCATCGTCTGGGACCGCACCGCCGGCGTCGTGCGCGGACGCCCCGGCGCGCAGCGCCTCGCCGTCACGAACGCCGGCACGATTCCCGACCGAGGGCTGTTCGGCGTCTTCATCGTCGAGGGGGGCGGCCGGGTCGGCGAGCTCGACGAGGAGATGGTCTACGAGGCGCGGGCCGGCCAGGTGATCATGCTCGGCGCGTCGTCGTGGCGGATCGAGGAGATCACGCGCGATCGTGTGCTCGTCTCGCCGGCGCCGGGGATTCCCGGCGCGGTGCCGTTCTGGAAGGGCGAGGGCATCGGCCGCCCCTACGAGCTCGGCGCTGCGATCGGCAAATTCACGCGCGAGCTGCTCGCGAAGCGCGACCCGAAGGTCGAAGGCCTGGACGAGCGCGCGAACGCGAACCTGATCGCCTTCCTGCGCGAGCAGGAAAAGGCGACCGGCGTCGTCCCATCCGATCGCACCGTCGTCGTCGAGCGGTTCCGCGACGAGATCGGCGACTGGCGCGTCTGCATCCTGACGCCGTTCGGCGCGCGCGTGCACGCACCGTGGGCCATGGCGGTCGCCGCGCGGCTGCGCGAGTCGCTCGGCGTCGACGTGCAGTCGATCTGGTCGGACGACGGGATCGCATTCCACCTGCCCGACGCGGACGCTGCTCCGGCGAGCGACCTGCTGCTGCCGTCGGCCGAAGAGCTCGACGAGCTCGTGCTCGCCGAGGTCGGACAGACGGCGCTCTTCGGTGCGCGCTTTCGCGAGAACGCGGCCCGGGCGCTGCTCATCCCGCGGCGCCGCCCGGGCGAGCGCTCGCCGCTCTGGCAGCAGCGGCTGAAGGCGCAGGGGCTGCTGCAGGTGGCGCGCAAGTACGCGAGCTTCCCGATCGTCCTCGAGACATATCGCGAATGCCTGCAGGACGTCTTCGACCTGCCGGGCCTGCGGCAGCTGCTGCACGGGCTGCGGACGCGGGAGCTCGATCTCGTCGAGGTCGAGTCGGCGTCCGCGTCGCCCTTCGCGGCGTCGCTGCTCTTCGACTACATCGCGACCTACATGTACGAGGACGACACGCCGCCTGCGGAGCGCCGCGCGCAGGCGCTGTCGCTCGACCGCGAGCTCCTCAAAGAGCTGCTCGGCCAGGAGGAGCTGCGCGAGTTGATCGACGCCGACGCGCTCGCCGAGGTCGAGGCGTCGCTGCGCCCCGTGCCGCAGCGCGATGCCGAGCACCTGCACGACGTGCTTCGGTTGCGAGGCGACCTGCGAGCCGGCGAGTTCGACGAGGCGCACGCCGCGATTCTCGAGGCCGAGCGTCGCGCGATCCGCGTCCGCGTCGCCGGCGACGAGCGCCTGATCGGCGTCGAGGACGCCGGCCGCTACCGCGACGCGCTCGGCGTCATGCCGCCGTCGGGGCTGCCGGACGCCTATCTCGAGGGCGGACCGGAATCGCTCCGACAGCTCGTGGCCCGTTACGCGCGCGGTCGCGGCCCGTTCACGACCGCTGCGATCAACGACTGGTTCGGCATCGACGTGGAGCAGCACCTGCGCGAGCTCGAGCGGGCGGACGAGCTCGTGCGCGGCGAGCTTCGTCCCGGCGGCACCGAACGCGAATGGTGCGACCCGGAGGTGCTGCGCAGGCTGCGACGCGCGTCGCTCGCGGCGCTGCGTCGCGAGGTCGAGCCCGCCGAGCAGGCGTCGCTCGGCCGCTTCCTGCCGCACTGGCACGGCATCGACCGGCGCGCGACCCTGCGCGAGGCACTCGTCCCGTTGCAGGGGCTCGCGCTGCCGGTATCGCTCTGGGAGGCGGAGGTGCTGCCGCGGCGTGTGCCGGAGTACCGGCGCGAGCTGCTCGACCAGCTCTGCGCGTCGGGAGAGCTCGTCTGGGTCGGCGCGGGCCTCGATCGCGTTGCGCTCTTCTTCCGCGACGACGCTCCCGTGCTCGGCAAGCCCGCGGCCGCGCCGCCGCCGGACGGGGACGTGCACGACAGGATCCGCTCCGCGCTCGCCGCAGGAGGTGCGGTCTTCTGGCCGCTCGTCGACGTCGAGGACGCGATCGCGCTGCCCGCACTCTGGGATCTCGTCTGGGCAGGCGAGGTGACGAACGACCAGTGGGCGCCGCTCCGCGCCGAGCGGCGGTACCAGCCACCTCGCGCCGATCGTCGCGCCCGCCGGTTCGCGCGCACGCGCAGCGCCGTCGTCTCGCCGACAGTCGGCCGCTGGTCGCTCGCCGACCCACTTTTCGGTGCTGCTCTGAAGGGGGGCAGCCCCGACCGGCGCGCCCTGGCCGAGCTGCTGCTCGAGCGGCAAGGGATTGTCACGCGCGACGGCGTGCGCGGCGAGGGGATCCCCGGCGGCTACGCCGCCGTCTACTCGGAGCTCCGCGCGCTCGAGACGCTCGGCACCTGCCGTCGCGGCTACTTCGTCGAGGGTCTCGGCGGCGCGCAGTTCGCGCTCGGCGGGGCGGTCGAGCGGCTGCGCGAGCTGCGCCCGAAGGACGGGGAGGAGGCCGAGCCGCTCGTGCTCGCTGCCGCCGATCCCGCGCAGCCGTACGGCGCCGCCCTGCCGTGGCCGAAGCGGTCGAACGGCCGGGCAGCACGCGTCGCCGGCGCACAGGTCGTGCTGCTCGGCGGCGAGGCGGCGCTCTACGTCGAGCGCGGCGGCCGCTCGCTCGTGCCGCTGCGCGAGTGGGGGGACGGCGACGAGTGGTTGCGCGTCGCCCTCGGCGCGCTCGTCGCGCACGTGCGACGCACCGGCGGCAAGCGTCTCGCGGTCGAGCGCTTCGACGGCGAGGCGGTCGTCGACACGGCGGTGATGCCGCTGCTCGTCGAGGCCGGCTTCCTCGCCGGCCCGCGCCGCGCCGTGCTCCGTGCCTAGCCGGCTCGTCCTCGTCCACGGCCTGGCCGGCTCGCATCGCTGGTGGCGGCCGCTGCTGCCGTGGCTCGGCGACTACGACGTCCGGTACGTCGACCCCCGTGATGCGCTCGACCTCGCCGGCGACGAGATCCTCGTCGGCCATTCGCTCGGCGGCCTGCGCGCCGCGCAATACGCGAGCGAGCAGGACGTGCGAAAGCTCGTGCTCGTCGCGCCCGCCGGGTTGCCCGGCCCGCGCCCGTTCGGGCTCCTCGGCTCGACGACTCCCGGCTTCTATCCGCGCGTCGCCCTCGACGCGCTCCGCTGGGGGCCGTTCGCGCTCCTGCGCGGCGGCTTCGACGCCTGGCGGACAAGGCTCGACCCGGCGGGGATTCGCGTGCCGACGCTGATCGTCTGGGGCGAGCGCGACCGGCTCGTCCCAGCCCGGCTTGCAACAGATTGGCACAAGGCGATCCCCGGCTCGCGCCTCGAGCTGATCGCCGGCGCGCGGCACGTGCCGATGGTCGAGCGGCCGTCAGCGTTCGCCGAGGTGCTGCTCGACTTCCTGCGCGACGAGCCCGGGGTGCGTGTAGTGGACGGCGTGCGCGCCGACCGGCAGCTGGACGAACCGCCCACCCCGTAGGAGCTCCGCCACCTCCTCGCACCACCGTCGCGACACGAGGCCGTCGTGCGCGCCGCGCAGGACGAGCGTCGGCGCCCGGACGCGCGGCAGCAGCGCGTCGAGTCGTTGCGCGAGCGCGAATTGGGCCGTGCGGACGAGCCGGCGCGGCCCCATCCGCGCGTAGTCGCGCGCGATCAGCCACCACAGCGACGGCGGCTCGTGCACGCCGTCGCGCAGGAAGCCGAGCGGCAGCGATCCGTACGGATCGATCGTCGGACCGATCAGGACGAGCGACGACACGAGCTCCGGCCGCCGGACTGCGAGCTCGACCGAGACCTGGCAGCCGAGCGAGTTCGCGACGATCGCACCAGGAAGCAACGGGGCGAGCGAGTCCGCGAGCCCGGCGAGGTCGAGCGGTCGCGGCGGCTTGGATGTGCCGCCCCAGCCCGGCAGGGTCGGGACCACGACGTCGTGCTCACGGCGCAGTACCCGCGCGAGCGGCTCGAAGTACTCGCCCGTGACGCCGTAGCCGTGGAGGCAGACGATGCGCACCGGTCAGGCGCTGAGCTCGGCCACGAGCTCCGCGACCGTCTGCTCCCGCGCCCGCCGCGCGCCGGTACCGCCCATGAACACCGGCCCGCGCTCCGCGGACACGCGCCGCTGCTGTGGGAACGGCAGCGGCGGCGGGCCGTCGATCAGCGCTTGTAACACTTCGTCACGAGCGGCGCGCATCGGACGGCCCGTGTAGGCGTCCGTGACGACGGTGTCGTACGTCCGCAGCGCGGCGAGATGCGCGGGCGGCCGCTCGCACTCGTGCGTGAAGAGGAACGCCGTGCCGGCCTGCACGCCCGCGGCACCGAGCTCGAGCGCCGCGCGCGCGTCGTCGCGGGTCACGACGCCCCCGGCCGCAATCACGGGGACGCCCGAGATCGCCGGCACGAGCTCCGCGAGCGGCACGAGCGGGAACCCGTCGAGGAACGAGCCGCGGTGCCCGCCCGCCTCGGCGCCCTGTGCGACGACCGCGTCGACGCCCGCGTCGCGCAGGACGTCCGCCTCCGCGGCCGTGGTCGCCGTCCCGTACACGACGACGCCGGCCTCGCGGAACGGTTTCGCGTCGACGACGCCGAACGTGAACGAGAAGACCGCCGGCCGCGCCTCGAGCACGACGGCGAGCGCGTCCTCGTCGAGATACGGCGGCGCGAACAGGTTGACGGCGAATGGACGATCCGTCAGCGCGCGCACCTCCGCGATTCGCGCGCGCAGCTCGTCCGCCGACAGTCCGGCACCCGGTAGCGAGCCGAGCGCGCCCGCGTTCGACGCTGCCGCCGCGAGCGCCGCCGGCTGATTGTTCGCCATCGGCGCCTGGACGACGCGCGCGATCACGCGGCGATCAGCTTGTACCCGAGCCCGCGTACGGTCATCAGGCGCTCCGGCTGGGTCGGGTCCTTCTCGATCTTGCGGCGCAGATTGGAGATGTGCACCTCGCACGCGTGCTCGTCGCCGACGTGCTCGCTCGCCCACAGGTGCTGCATCAGCTCGCGACGGGAGATGACGCGCTCGGGCTGCTCGGCGAGGAGTGAGAGCACCTTGAACTCCGACAGCGTCAGGTGGACGCGCTCGCCGTCGACGATCACCTCGTGCCTGCCGAGGTCGATCTGCAGGCCGCCGAGCTTGCGAACGGTCGCGCCGCCCGTCGCGCGGTCGAGCTCGCGGCGCCGCAGGATCGCACGCACGCGGGACAGCAGCTCCGCGGTCGAGAACGGCTTCGTCACGTAGTCGTCGGCGCCGAGCTCCAGCCCGAGCACCCGGTCGATCTCGGCGTCGCGCGCCGTCAGCATCACGATCGGCACGTCGCTCTCTGCGCGCAGCGCACGGCAGACGTCGGTGCCCGACATCCCCGGCAGCATCACGTCGAGGACGACGATGTCGTAGGCACGCGACCGCGCCGACTCGAGCGCCGCCGTCCCGTCGCGCTCCTCGTCGACGTCGAACCCCTCGCGCCGGAGCATGAACGCGACGACGTCGAGCACGCCGGGGTCGTCGTCGACGAGCAGGATCGTGCTCACACCGTCACCTCGCCGCGGACGCGCACCCGCTCGAGCTCGATGCGGACGAGCGTGCCCTTGCCCGGTGCCGAGTCGAGCTCCACGCGGCCGTCGAGCGAGCGCACCGCCTGCCGGACGATCGCCAGGCCCAGCCCGAACCCCCCGGCGTCCCGGTCCTGCCCGCGGTAGAAGCGGTCGAAGACGTGCCGCTGCGTCTCCGCAGTCATCCCGACACCGGTGTCCTCGACCTCCACTCGGACCGTTGTTCCCATTTCATACGCGCGCAACACGATCCGTCCGGTGCGGGTGTGCTTCGCCGCATTTTCCGCGAGGTTGCGAACCGCCTGCTCGAGCAGGTCGCGGTTGAGATACGCATCCAGATCGTCTGCGGCCTCGACCTCCACCTCGACGCCGGGGGCGGCACGCACGTCGTCGGCGACGTCGTGCAGCAGCGCGGCCAGATCGACGAAGTCCGCACGCGGCCGTTCCTGCCCTGCGTGCGACCGCGCCAGCGTCAGCAGCGCGCGGGCGAGCCGCGCGAGCCGCTCGGCTTCGCGGGAAATGTGCGCGAGAAAGCGGTCGCGCTCGGCGTCGTCGTCCTTCGCGCCGCTCTGCAGCACCTCGACCGCTCCGATGATCGTCGTCAGCGGCGTCCGCAGCTCGTGCGCCGCGTTCGACACGAACTCGCGCTCGGCGAGCTCGCGGCGCTCCTCCTCGGTGAGGTCGTCGAGGACGATCATCACGTCCTCGGTCTCGGGCTGCGCGGGAATGCCGACCACGGCGACGGCCCGCTCCTCGTCGGGGCGCACGTGCGCCTGCGTGAGCTTCCCGTCCGAGTCGAACAGGGCGCTCGCGAACTCCCGGAGCGAGAAGCCCTCCCACGGATCGGGCAGCGGGTCGCCCTCTGCCAGCCGCCCGCCGAGCATGCGCCGCGCCTCGGCGTTCGCGAACCGCACGACGAGCTGCTCGTCGACGGTGACGACCCCCTCGTGCAGCCGCTCGAGCAGCATCCGCAAGCGGTCACGCTCGCCCTCGAGGCGTCGGAACGACCGCCGCAACTGGCGCCGCATGCGCTCGAAGCTCTGCGCGAGGGCGCCGAACTCGTCCCGGAAGCGGTAGTGCAGCGGCGTCTCGAAGTTCCCGAGCGCGATCGCCTCGGCGGCGCTCGAGAGGCGGCGCAGCCGCAGGGCGATCAGCTGCGCCAGCAGCAGGCCGACGGCGACGCCGATCAGTCCGGCGATCACGCCGGCGCGCAATGCCTGGTCGTTGAGGATGCCGATCGCGGCCTGGACGTCGGTTCGGATGTCTCGCGCGACGAGCGTCCCGCCGCCGCGCAGCGGCACCCCGACGACGAACACGCGACCGTCCGACGTGCTGCCGCTGTATCGGCTCGTCTCGAGGGCCGGCCGGTCGAGCGGCGACGGCTTTCCCGAGACGAAGTGGCCCAGGGAGTCGTAGACCGCGAGCTGCAGCCCGTGCTGCCGGGCCACGACCGCCACCGGCGTGCTCTGCAACTGGATCGCAGCGTCGAACGCGGCTGCGACCGCCTGCTGCTCGCCGTTCGTTCGTAGCGCGTCCTCCGACCGGGACGAGTACTGCGAGACGACGATCGCCGTCGAGAGGGCGGCGACCACGGCGAACGCCGCCCCGAGCCACCAGCGGACTCCGAAGAACCGACGCGTCATACCCGTAAGGCTACGCCGCGAGTGCGCGCACGGCGGTCACGATTCTCCCGAGGCCGCCGGTGTGGGCGCCGACGCCGCGGCCGCCGACGACCACCTCGACGCCCTCCAGCTCCGGCACCTCGGCGAGCTGCGCCGTCGTGACGCTGATCCCGAGCAGCCGTGCGGCGTGGCGGCCGACGAGCTCGACCGCGTCCGCGAGCGGCGTGTCGGCCCCGAGGTAGAACACGTTCCACCCGTCGCGCCTGAGCAGGATCGCGACCATCATCAACCCGAGCTCGTGCTGCTCGCCGGGCGCGCACATCAACACGGCGGTGCCGCGCAGCCCGCCGCCCGCGTCGGCGAGGAGGTTGCCGAGCCGTGAGCGGACGACCTCGGTGACGAGGTGCTCCTCGGCGACTGTGATGCCGCCGCGTTCCCACCGCTCGCCGATCGCGTGCAGGAACGGCGTCAGGATCCGGTCGAGGGCCGCCTCGATGCCGTACACGGCGAACGCCTGGTCGACGAGCGGGCCGAGCTGGTCGGGCGCAGCGTCGAGCATCGCGTGCACGTGCGCCTGGGGCGTCCGGGTCGGCTCGGCGCCGGCGGTGCCGAGCAGCGTCGCGGCCTCGCCGATCCGGTAGCCCTCGCGCAGCCGGTCGCACAGCCATTCGACCCGCGCGACGTCGCGCTCGGAGTAGCGGCGCTGGCCGCCCGTCGTCCGGCTCGGGTGGAGGATCTGGTAGCGCTGCTCCCACTTCCGGAGCGTGTCGGGCGTGACGCCGGTCCGTCTCGACAACGCTGCGATGTTGAGCCCGACCGTCATGTGTGTGAGCTGCGCATGCCCCGACTACGCTGCGGATATGCCAGAAGGCGATGCCCTTCGCCGCGCGGCGCAGCGGCTGCAGGTGCTCGTCGGGCAGCGCCTGGAGGTCGAGACGCCGCATCCGCGCGCCGCCGGCAAGCGCCTCGCCGAGAAGCTCGACGGCCTGACGCTGCAGGCGGTCGAGGCGAACGGGAAGAACCTGCTGCTCCGGTTCGACGGCGGCGTCGTCCTGCGGAGCCATCTGCGGATGAACGGGCGCTGGCGCGTCGAGCCGCGCGGCGCCCGGCGGGTCGGGCTGCCGTGGCTCGTGCTGCGCGGCGACACGCACGAGGCCGTGCAGTGGAACGGCCCGGTGCTCGAGCTGCTGACCGACGGCGGACGGCTGCGGCGGCTCGGGCCCGACATCCTCGACACGCCGCCCGACATCGACGCGGTCGTCGAGCGGATGGGCGCGCAGCCGCAGTCGCGCCAGATCGGCGACGCGCTGCTCGACCAGCGGCTCGTCGCCGGGATCGGCAACCTCTGGAAGGCGGAGGCTCTGTGGGACGTGCGCGTCTCGCCGTGGCTGCCGCTCGCCGACGTGCGGGAGCTCGAGTTGCGCGCGGCGCTCGACGCGGCGCACCGGCTGATGCGCGCGAGCGTCGAGGGGACGCGGCCGCTCCGCCGCTGCTACCGACGCGCCGGCCGCCCGTGCCCGCGCTGCTCGACCGCGATCCGCTCGTTCCCGCAGGGCGACGACGCGCGGACCGCCTACTGGTGTCCGAACTGTCAAAGAGGAGGCGCGGAGCCCGCGGCGTAAGGAGTGGGTTGCGATGCGCTCCCCGCACCTCCACGACACGCTGCGCCGCTTCTGTCTCGGCGCCTTCGCGACGTGGCACGGCACCGACCTTCCGTTCGCGTTCGAGGAGCACGGCTCGTACGGGCGCCCGACGCTCTACGAATACCGGCCGCTCGTGCGCGGGTTCATCGAGGCGCACGCCGGCCGGCTGCGCGAGCGCGACGACGTCCAGCAGGCGCTCGCCGACCTGCAGCGCGAGCCGGCGGCCCGCATCTACGAGGATCTCTACCGGACGGTGCTCGTGCCGCTGCTCGTCCGCACCGCCGAGGGCTGCGGCGGCTTCGACTGGGACGACAGCGCGTTCGCCCGCGCGTACGAGGAGCTCGAGGAGTCGCTGTACGGCGAGGGCCATTCCTACGGCGCCGTCGCGCCGCTGATCGGCGTCTCGATCGGTGCCAACCAGATCGAGCTCGGCGACGGCATTCGCGTGCGCCAGGCGGCGAGCGGCGAGCTCGCAGCGATGTGGCCGGAGGCGGCCGGGCTGCTGCCGCGCGACTTCGGCCGCGAGCCCGACCGGCTGTGCGTCCTCGAGCTGCAGCGGCCCGTCGACGACGAGGTGCCGGATGCGCCGGGCGAGCTTGCGGACGCGGTGACCGCGCTGCGGCTCGCGACCGAGGCGCCGCTCGCGGCCGGGCCGGTGCTGTTCGAGCGGCTCGACTGGCGGCCGTACGGCATCCGGCCGGTGCTGCCGATCGCTGCGACGGCGCCGCCCGGCGGGCCGACGCGGCTCGATCCGTTCCGCGCCACCGTGGCCGCCAAGCTGCGGCCGCTGCTGGCTGCCGCCGACGACGACGCAAAGCTGGGGGACGCGCTCGACCGATGGGAATTGTCTCTCTTCCAGGGCGATCCGTTCAGGGGCGAACAGCTCCGGCAGGCGCTCGACGCGGCGCTCGGGAACGGCGAGGGGATCTATGCGGCCGCGATGCGGGCGGCGGCGCTGCTCGGCGAGACCGCGGAGGAGCGGGCCGAGCTGGCCGAGCGGTTCCGGCAGCCGACGCCCGACCTGATCCGGCGGCTCGTCGTCGCCGTGCTGCTCCACGGCGACCGCAGGGCGCTGCTGCGGGAGCTCGACGCCTCGCTGCTCGGCATGCGGGCCGGTCGGCAACGCGTTGCAGAGTTGCGCGCCTCCTGAGACATTTTTGCCCGTAGCGTTTCCGGGGTGGACGAAGCGCGCGCGGTGCTGGAGCGGCTCGACCGGATCGAGCGGACGACCGACCGGGACGAGCTGATCGCGGAGCTCCGCGAGCTCGTGCGCGAGGTCGCCGAGTGGGTCGCAGCGGAGGCTGACATGATTCCGGCATGAACCTCGCGCATTGGGACGACGTGCCGGAGAACCGGGTGGAGATGCCCGCGATCGGAGGCGCCTGGTCGGCGCTCGGCCGCGCTGCCGGCTCGGTGACGGTCGGCGTCAACCGCGTCCGGCTCGACCCGGGCGAGGTGGCGACCCCCGCGCACGTGCACGGCGCCGACGAGGAGATCTTCTTCGTGCTGAACGGCTCGGGCCTCTCGTGGCAGGACGGCACGACCTACGAGGTGCGGGCGGGCGACACGCTCGTGCACCACGCGCGGCGCGAGGCGCACACCTTGCGCGCGGGCGACGACGGCCTCGAGTTCCTCGTCTACGGCGGCCGGACGCAGATCGGGGGCGCGTACCTGCCGAAGGCGGGCCTCTACTGGCTCTATCCCTCGTGGGCCGAGGTCGGCGAGGGCGAGCACCCGTTTCAGCGGGAGCAGCACCTCGACTGGCCGGAGCCCGAGCCGCGGCCGGCGAACATCGTCCACCTCGACACGCTCGAGGGCGACTACGGCGGTATCGCGAAGTCTCCCGGGAAGGCGGCGGGAGCCCGCCAGAGCGGCCTGAACTGGATCGCGCTGCCACCGGGTACCTCGGGCGCGCCGCCGCACTGCCACTCGGCGGAGGAGGAGCTCTTCGTCGTCCTCGACGGCGCGGGCGTGCTCGAGCTCTGGGACCGGCCCAACCCGGAGGTGCAGCTGCCAACCGAGCCGAAGGAGACGTTCCCCGTCCGCCGTGGCCACGTCGTCTCGCGCCCGGCCGCGACCCGGATTCCGCACGCCTTTCGGGCGGGCCCGGCCGGGCTGACGTATCTCGCCTACGGCACGCGCGAGCCGAACGACATCTGCTGGTATCCCCGCTCGAACAAGGTTTTCTTCCGCGGCCTCGGCGTGATCGGGCGGCTCGAGCTGCTCGACTACTCCGACGGCGAGCCGGACTAGAGCCTCGTAGGCGCTTACGCGATGCTTACGCCGCCCGCCGGGATCCCGAGTACGTTGACTGCCTGTCCCTCGATCAAGTGACTCCACGCCGCACCCGCG
>JAICLU010000116.1 GCA_025925195.1 Thermoleophilia bacterium | reverse complement strand
GAAGGTGAACGCCTACGTCTCGGGGCTCGGTGCATCCCGCCGCGTCGTCGTGTGGGACACGCTGCTGGCGGCGGTCGGGACGCCGGAGGTGGAGGTCGTCGTCGCGCACGAGCTCGGTCACCGCCGGCTCCGCCACGTCGCGAAGTTCAGCGCGGTGGGGATGGCGATCGCCGCGGCGGTCGTCGTGCTCGTCCGGCTCGTCGTCGGGACGCCGACGCCGGGGGACCTGCCGACCGCCGTGCTGCTCGTCCTCGCCGCGCAGGCCGTCGTGGCGCCGTGCTTTGCCGCGTACTCGCGCCGCTACGAGCGCCAGGCCGACCGGTTCGCGCTCGACGTGACCGGCGACCTGCCGGCGTTCGAGCGCGTGATGATCGAGCTCGCCCGGCGCAACCTGAGCGACGTGGCGCCGCCGCGGCTCGCGTACCTGCTGCTCTTCACGCATCCAACCGCGCCCGAGAGATTGGAACACGCGAGGCTGGCGCGCGCCCAGGCGTCGTAGGCTCACGGCTATGCGCGGGCACGACCACGACCACTCGCGGATCGGCGACCGCCGGGCGCTCGCCGTCGCGCTCGGGCTGATCGCCGGGTTCATGGCCGTCGAGGTGGCGGCGGGCATCGTCGCGGGCTCGCTCGCGCTGCTCGCCGACGCGGGGCACATGCTGACGGACGCGCTCGCGCTCGCAGGCGCGCTCGTCGCGTCCCGGCTCGCGACGCGGCGCCCGGGCGGGCCCTGGACGTTCGGTCTCGCGCGCGCCGAGATCCTGGCGGCGCAGGCGAACGGCATCACACTGCTCGTCGTCGGCATCTGGGTCGTCTACGGCGCGATTCGCCGGCTCGTCGCGCCGCCGGACGTGCACGGCGGCATCGTCCTCGTCGTCGCGCTCGTCGGGATCGCGGTCAACCTCGCCGCAACGCTCGTGCTCGCGCGGGCTGACCGCACGAGCCTCAACGTGCGCGGCGCGTTCCTGCACGTCGCCACAGACCTCGTCGCCTTCGTCGGGACGGCAATCGCCGGGGCGCTCGTGCTGACGACCGGATGGAACCGCTTCGACCCGATCGCCGGCGTCCTCGTCGCCGCGCTGATGCTGCGCTCGAGCTGGTCGCTCCTGCGCGAATCGGGCCGCATCTTCCTCGAAGCGTCGCCGGCCGGCATCGACCCGCCCGCGGTTGCGCAGGCGCTCGCCGCCGACTCGGAGGTGGTCGAGGTGCACGACCTGCACGTGTGGACGGTGACGAGCGGCTTCCCCGCGCTCGCCGCGCATGTCCTCGTCTCACCCGACAGCGACTGCCACGAGACGCGCCGCCGCTTGCAACACCTGCTCGAGGACCGGTTTCACCTTCATCACGTGACGCTGCAGGTCGATCACGTCGCGCGACGCGAGCAGCCAGTTACTCTCCGTCGCCAGTGAGCAGTTACGACATCTCCGGCAAGACCGCGATCGTCACCGGTGCCTCCTCTGGGATCGGCGCCGCAACGGCGCGGGCGCTCCGGGAGGCCGGGGTGCGCGTGGCCGGCGGCGCACGGCGCGTCGAGAAGCTCGATACCGACGTGCGGCTCGAGCTCGACGTGACGGATCGCGCGAGCTCGGAGCGCTTCGTCGACGAGGCCGTGCAGCAGCTCGGCGGCGTCGACATCCTCTTCAACAACGCGGGGCTCGCGCTCGGCCGCTACCCGTTCGACGAGTCGAACGAGGAGGACGAGCACACGGTGTTCGAGACGAACGTCAACGGGCTCGTGCGGATGACGCGGCTCTGCCTGCCGCACCTGCGCGACGGCGGCCACATCGTCAACATGGGCTCGGTCGCCGGCCGCCAGGCGTACGAGAACGGCGCCACCTACATCACGTCGAAATTCGCCGTGCGCGGGTTCACCTACGCGCTGCGCGAGGACCTGCTCGGCCGGCCGATCCGCATCACGACCGTCGACGCAGGGCTCGTCGACACCGAGTTCTCGGTCGTCCGCTTCAAGGGCGACACCCAGAAGGCGGCCGCCGTGTACCAGGGGATCGACGCGCTGTCGGCCGAGGACATCGCGGACTGCATCATGTGGGCGCTGACGCGGCCGTGGCACGTCAACGTCGACGAGATCGTCGTCAAGGCGCGCAACCAGGCCTCCGGCGGCCGCATCCTCAGAGACTCCTAGTGCCGCAGCAGACGATCCTCGAGGGGTCGACCTTCTGCATCTGCGACGAGCTCGGCGACATCTGCGAGACGACGCACGGGCTCTTCGACGACGACACGCGCTTCCTCTCGCGCCTGCAGCTGACGATCGACGGTGAGCGGCCCCTGCTGCTCTCGTCGGGCGCCGTCGAGTACTTCTCCGCAGCGTTCTTCCTCCGCAACCCGATCACCGACAACCTCGCGCTCGACGCGCTGTCGGTGAAGCGGGAACGCTTCGTCGGCGACGGGATGCAGGATCGCGTCACGCTGACGAACGTGACGATGGCTCCGCTCTCGTTCCGGGTCGGGATCGAGATCGGCGCCGACTTCGCCGACATCATCTCGGTCAAGGAGTGGGACTTCTCGCTCGGCGACCCGACGTCGGCCGAGCCCCTGCCGCACACGGTGGAGCCCACGTACGACGAGGCGCGCAACCGCTTCGTTCTCGTCGATCCGGAGGGGTTCGGGGCGACCCAGGTCATTCTCTCGCAGGAGGGCGAGTCCGACGGCCACGGCATCGCGTTCACCCTGACGCTGGCGCCGCGCGAGACCTGGGAGCTGCGCGTCGACGTGCTCACGGGCGAACGCGAGCCCGACCACGTCGAGCTGCACTTCGGCGAGGAGCGCCGCCGCGTCCAGGACACCCTCTCGGCGTGGCAGATGCGCGTCCCGCAGATCCGCGCCGACTGGACCGACCTCGCGCTCGCATTCGAGCGGTCGGTCGGCGACCTCGCGGCGCTGCGCATGCGGGCGAAGGACGCGGGCGCAGGCCGTCTGCCCGCGGCGGGCATGCCGTGGTTCATGACGGTGTTCGGCCGCGACACGCTGATCACGTGCATGCAGACCTTCCTGTTCGGCAGCGAGCTCGCACGCGGTGCACTCCGCGAGCTCGCGGCGTTGCAGGCGACGACCGACGACCCGTCGCGCGACGCCGAGCCCGGCAAGATCGTGCACGAGGTACGACGGGGCAAGTGCGCGGTCAAGTGGTTCGACCGGTACTACGGCTCGGTCGACGCGACGCCGCTGTTCCCGATCCTCCTCTCCGAGACGTGGCGCTGGACGGACGACTCGGCGCTCGTCGAGGAGCTGAAGAAGCCCGCGCTCGCAGCGCTCCGCTGGATCGACGAGTACGGAGATCGCGACGGCGACGGATTCGTCGAGTACGAGCGGCGAACCGACCGCGGCCTCGAGAACCAGTCGTGGAAGGATTCGGGCGATTCGCAGCGGTTCCGCGACGGCCGTCAGGCGAAGACGCCGATCGCGCCCTGCGAGGTGCAGGGGTACGTCTACGACGCGAAGCGCCGCCTGGCCGAGCTGGCGCGCGAGGTCTGGCGTGACGGAGCGCTCGCCGAGCGGCTCGACCGCGACGCCGACGAGCTGCGCGACCGCTTCGACGCCGCGTACTGGGTCGAGGACGGCGGCTACTACGCGCTCGCGCTCGACGGCGAGAAAAAGCAGGTTGACTCGCTCTGCTCGAACATCGGCCACCTCTTGTGGAGCGGGATCGTGCCGCCGGGGCGGGTGTCGGCCGTCGTCGACCGGCTGCTGGCGCCGGACCTCTTCTCGGGCTGGGGCGTGCGCACGATGTCAACCGCGGACGCTGCGTTCAACCCGCTCAGCTACCACGACGGCACCGTCTGGCCGCACGACAACTCGCTCTGCGCGTGGGGGCTGGCGCGGCACGCGCAGTGGCCCGAGGCGCACCGGATCATTCGCGCGATGATCGACGCGGCCGCGTCGTTCGATCACGGCCTCCCCGAGGTGTTCGCCGGATTCGTGCGCGCCGACACGCCGTTCCCGATCGCCTACCCGACCGCCGCGCGTCCCCAGGCGTGGGCCGCCGGCACGCCGGTGCTGCTCGTGCAACTGCTGCTCGGCCTGCAACCCGACCGCCGCGGGCACCGGCTCGAGAGCGTCGCCCCGCTCGAGCTGCCGGCGTGGGTCGGCGGCCTGCGCCTTTCAGGCGTGCACGCGTTCGATCGCAAATGGGACGTGCACGTCGAGGACGGAGATGTCAGCGTGGTGGAGGCATGAGGATCGCGCTGCTCGCACCGGTCTGGTTCCCGGTGCCTCCGACCGGCTACGGCGGCATCGAATGGGTGGTGTCGCTGCTCGCGGACGGGCTCGTCGACGCCGGCCACGAGGTGACGCTCTTCGCGTCGGGTGACTCGCGTACGACGGCCGAGCTCGCGTGCATCTACGAGATCGCGCCGAGCGCCGACATCGGCAGGTCACAGGTCGAGATCCGCCACGCCCTCGCGTGCTTCGAGCGCGCCGGCGAGTTCGATGTCATCAACGACCACTCCGGCCCGCCCGCCGCAGTGATCGCGGGCGCGGTGTCGACGCCGACCGTGCACACGGTGCACGGGCCGCTGCTCGGCGAGCCGGGCGACCTCTACGAGCAGGTCGCGCGCGTCTCGCCGCGCACCCGGCTGATCTCGATCTCGATGAACCAGCGCGCGCCGCACCCCGACCTGCCATGGCTCGCGAACGTCCCGAACGCGCTCGACTTCTCCGTCTACCCGGTGCAGCCGCGACGCGGCGATTACCTGCTCTTCCTCGGGCGCATGAACCCCGAGAAGGGCGCGCACCGCGCGATCGCGGTCGCGACGGAGGCCGGCTTGCCGCTGAAGATCGCCGGCAAGCGGCGCGAGCCGGCGGAGCAGCAGTACTTCCACGAGTTCGTCGAGCCGCACCTGCGGGAGGGCGAGATCGAGTACCTCGGCGAGGTGACGCACGGCGAGAAGGTCGAGCTGCTGCAGAACGCGCGCGCGACGCTCTTCCCGGTCGACTGGGAGGAGCCGTTCGGTCTCGTCATGATCGAGTCGATGGCCTGCGGCACCCCGGTGATCGCCACGCGTCGTGGGTCCGTTCCGGAGGTCGTGGAGCACGGCCGCACAGGCCTGATCGTCGACGACTACAGGGGCATGGCGGGGGCGATCGAGGCGGCCGACGAGCTGGATCCCGCCGACCTGCGCCGGGCTGCCGAGGAGCGGTTCGCGCGCAGCCGGATGGTCGACGACTACGTCGCTGCGTACGAGCGCGCGATCGAACTGGCCGGATGAGCGGACGCGTCGTCCTCGTCACGCGGATCCCGCCGGTGCTCGTGGGGTTCCACGCCGCGGTCGTCGAGGCCGGCTACGAGCCGGTGGCGCTGCTGACGCTCTGCGAGGAGAGCCCGTTCCTCGCGGACCTGTTGGGGGCCGTGCCGGAGGGGCTCGACGTGCTCATGCCGGGCCGTCGCGCGTCGATCGCACCGCTGCTCGAGTCGGTCCGGCCCGACCTCGTCGTCTGCATGGGCTTCCCGTGGAAGATCCCGGCCGACGCGCTCGCCGTACCGCCGCTCGGCTGGCTGAACGGGCATCCGTCGGAGCTGCCGCGCCACCGCGGACCGGTGCCGGTCGCGTGGGCGATTCGCGCCGGCGACGAGGAGATCGGCATCAGCTTCCACTTCATGGACGCCGAGCTCGACACGGGGCCGCTCGTCGCACAGGCGAAGATGCCGATCGGCGACTGGGCCGAGCCCAACGAGTTCTTCGGCCGGATGGGCGACGTCGTCGGCTCGACGCTGATCGAGGCGCTGCGTCGAATCGAGTCCGGTGAGCGCGGCACGCCGCAGCCCGAGGGCGGCGAGTACGAGACATTCTTCACCGAGGACGACGTGTGGCTCGATCCCTCGCGGACTGCGGACGAGCTCTACCGGCTCGCGTGGGCCTGGCACTTTACGATTCCGCGCGCGACCGAGCGCGGCCCGCTCGTCGAGCTCGACGGCGAGACGGTGCGGGTCCTGCGGGCATCGCGCGAGCCGGTCGAGGGCGCGGCGCCGTTCGAGTGCGTGGACGGCCCGCTGTGGCTCGTCAGGACCGAGCCGGTGCTTGCTTCTCCGCCCAGCGCCTGAGGCCCTGGTACGACTGCCAGAGCGGCATCGCGAGGTCGTACTGCCCGGTGTCCTCGCCCGCGTCCGCGAGCTCGACCTTCACGTAGTCGACGAACTCCTCCAGCTCAGTGCCGCCGCGGATGGTGTCCGCCCAGTCGTAGAGCTCGAGCCGCAGGTCCGCGAGATGACGCCGGACATCCTCCGCGACGCCCCAGTGGATGAGGGCCAGCCGCGCCGGGTCGCGCCGCTCGATCTCCTCGATCGTCTGCTGCCAGGTCTCGAGGTCGAACTCCGGCGGCGGCGTCGGCGGCATGACGAAGCGGCCGGGCTGGATGCGCACGCCCGCCGCGTCGCCCGCATAGAGCGTGCCGTCGGCGTCGAGATAGCTCACGTGGTGCGACGCGTGGCCCGGCGTCGGGAAGCACTCGAGCCCGAGCACGCGGTCGCCCACGACGTGCACGTTCTCGCGCGGCACGGGCGCGAGCTCGCCCCAGAGCGTGTCGAACGAGTCGCCGTACAGGCGGCGCGCGCTGCGTTCGAGCCGCTCCGGCTCGACGAGATGCGGCGCCCCGATCCCCGACACGTGCACCTGGAGCGCTGGGTGCTCGCGCACGAGCACGCCCGCGGCGCCGGCGTGGTCGAGGTGCACATGGCTCAGCAGCAGGTGGCGGACGTCCGTGAGCGCGAGGTCGTGCCGCTGCAGGCCCGCCTTCAACGCGTCGATGCACGTCGCCGGCCCGCAGTCGAAGAGCGCGGGGCCGTCGTCTGTGTCGAGCAGGTACGAGGCGATCGTCCGCTCGTGGCCCATGTGCAGCAGGTCGATGATCCTCACGCGGCGACGACCTCCGTCACGACGACCGCCTCGGAGGCGACGAACTCGAGCTCGGCTGCGCCGGCGCCGCGCGCGAAGACGACGACCGGGCGCGCCCCCGGCAGGATCGCCTCGAACGCCTCGGCCGGGATGACGTCGGCGACGATCCCCTCCGGCGCCGCCCGCACCGGGCCGACGAGCGCGTCGAACGGCTCGAACGGGCCGACCGATTCGCCCTCGCCGAGCTCGACGCACAGCTCGTTCACCGGGACGGGCGTCAGTCCGGGCCGGGTCAGGATCGGCTCGAGCCAGTCGACGAGAAAGCGGAGCTGCTCGCCGAGCGGTGCAATCCATCTCGTCATGCTCGCGCCCGCGCCGCCTGGAGGATCTCGGCGGCCTCGACGCGGTTGCCCCAGCCGCGCGTCTCGGTGCGCTTGGTCGGCTCGAGATCCTTGTAGCGCTGGAAGAAGTGCTCGATCTCGTCGCGCAGCTCGACGGTGACGTCGTGGATGTCGCGGATCCGCTCGAACGACGGGTCGCCGAGCGGGACGCACAGCACCTTCTCGTCCGGGCCCTTCTCGTCGGACATGTGGAAGACGCCGATCGGGCGCACGCGGATGCGGCAGCCCGGGAACGTGGGGTCGGAGACGAGGACGAGCGCGTCGAGCGGGTCGCCGTCCTCGGCGAGCGTGCCCTCGACGTAGCCGTAGTCGGCCGGGTACGCCATCGCCGTGAACAGCCGGCGGTCGAGGACGATCCCCCCGAGCTCGGCGTCCCACTCGTACTTGTTGCGCGACCCCGACGGGATCTCGACGAACACGACGGCAGTGTCGGTCACGACGACGAGCTGCGGACCGCGGCCGGTGCGAGTGCGTGCTCGAGGTCGGCGATCAGGTCCTGCACCGCTTCGATGCCGACCGACAGTCGCACGAGGTTCCGGGGCGCGGCGAACGGCGCGCTCGCCGTCGAGGCGTGCGTCATCTTCGCGGGCACCTCGATCAGGCTCTCGACGCCGCCCAGCGATTCCGCGAGCTGGAAGAGCTTCGTGCGCGCGACGAGGTCGATCGCATGCTGCTCGGACTCGGCGAGGAACGACACCATGCCGCCGAAGTCGCGCATCTGGTGCGCGGCGATCGTGTGACTCGGGTGGCTCGGCAGGCCGGGGTAGAGGACGCGCTCGACGTTGCCGTGCCGCTCGAGCCACAGCGCGACCGCCATCGCGTTCTCGCAGTGCTGGCGCATCCGCACCGCGAGCGTCTTGATGCCGCGCAGAACGAGCCAGCAGTCGAAGGGACCGGGCACGGCGCCGAGCGACTTCTGAAGGAAGTACAGCCGCTCCGCGATCGTCGGGTCGTTCGTCGCGGCGAAGCCGCCGACCGTGTCGGAGTGGCCGCCGAGGTACTTCGTCGTCGAGTGGACGACGACGTCGGCGCCGAGCGACAGCGGCTGCTGCAGGTACGGCGTGGCGAACGTGTTGTCGACGACGACGATCGCTCCGGCGTCGTGCGCTGCCTCGGCGGCGGCGCGGATGTCGACGACGTTGAGCAGCGGGTTCGACGGCGACTCGATCCACACCATGCGCGTGTTGTCGTCGAGATGGTCGCGCAGGTTGGGAAACTCGTCCGCGGGCACGTAGTCGAACAGGTAGCCCTTGGGCTCGTACACCTGCGACGTCATGCGGTAGACGCCGCCGTAGACGTCGGCGATCAGCACGACGCGCTGGCCGGGATCGACGAGGTGCATCAGCGTCGTCGTCGCGCCGAGGCCTGACGAGAACGCGATCCCGTGGTCGGCTCCCTCGAGCGACGCGAGCGCCTCCTGCAGCGCCGTCCGGGTCGGGTTCGCGACGCGGGAGTAGTCGTAGCCCTTGTGCTCGCCGACCGCGTCCTGCACGTACGTCGAGGTCTGGTAGATCGGCGTGATGATCGCGCCCGTCGCCGGATCGGGCTCCTGGCCCTCGTGGATCGCGCGGGTCTCGAACTCCATGCTCAGAAGTTTATGGTCTTGGCGCCGAGCCACCGGGCGAGGCTCTGCAGCGGGCGCGACAGCGACACGGGGCGGACGCCGGGCTCCCACCAGACGCCTTTCACGTGCAGGGTCCCGGTCTTCCGGTCGAGCAACGGCTCGATGCGGCCGACGATCCGGTCGCCGCGCAGAATCGGCAAGACGTAGTAGCCGTACTGCCGTTTTGGCTGCGGCACGTACATCTCGAGCCGGTAGTGGAAATCCCAGAGCGCCTCGGCGCGCGCCCGGTCGTGGATCAGCCGGTCGAAGGGCGAGAGGAACGTCGTCCGGGCCGGGACCGGGCCGTCGACCGCGTCGGGGTGTGCGAGCCAGCGCCCCTTCTCGAGCCG